>JBDHZH010000037.1:0-28453 GCA_039811745.1 Arachnia sp. | reverse complement strand
CCGCGCGGCAGAGCCCTGCCCCCCAGCAACTAGCCGGTCGACAGGACCCCGGCCTGGTCGCGGGCCAACCGTCGCAGGGAGTCCGGGAGCGTCTGCCGTGCATGCATGGGGAGAGTCTGGGTTGAGAGTGGCCCCGGCAGGGGCCGCATCGACGCAGCTGACAACACCCCAGGCATCATTGACAACACCTGGGCCGTCCCTGACAACACCTGGCTCGCTTCTGACAACACCGAGGCACCTTGGTTGGTAGATCTGTTGGCGTCCTCGCGAACAGATCTACCAGCTAGTGGCCGCACGGCGCGCATTCACAGCGTCCTCACAGGCGGGGCACATCGACGGCGTGGGCGGCGGTGGTCTGCTGAGCCGGTGACCACTCTCGCGCCCAGCGTCGCCCCGGTACCCGATGAGCAGACCGGCAGCCGGCCGGACCTTCCAGGATCGACGAGGCGCCGTCCGGGCGTCTGGGTCTGGGGGCTCGTCGTGCTGGGGGCGGCGGCGACGTTCCTGACCGTCTGGGGGATCTGGGCCGGGTCGAGGTCGGAGTACTACGCGGCCATCGCCATGTCCATGAGCAAGAACTGGCACAACTTCTTCTATGGGGCCTTCGACCCGTCCGGGACGGTGACGCTGGACAAGATCCCCGGGTCGTACTGGGTGCCTGCGCTGTTCGTGCGGCTGTTCGGGTTCTCGACGTGGGCGATCATCCTGCCCAACGCCCTGGCCGCTGTGGCGTCGTCGCTTCTGGCGGCGTTCACCGCCAGGCGGCTCGCCGGCCCGACTGCGGGCCTGATCGCAGGGGCAGCCGTCGCGACGACGCCCATCCTCGTCGCTGTAGCACGCTCCAACCAGCCGGAGACGTTCTTCGTGCTCGGCCTGGCACTGACGGCCTGGGCGGCAGCGAAGGCACTCACCGGGAAGAGCCTGGGCTGGCTCGTCGTCGCGGGACTCTTCGTGGCGCTGTCCTTCCAGATGTACATGCTCGAGGCGTGGGCGGTCTGGCCCGCGCTCGCCGTCGCCTACCTCTGCACCAGGCAGTCGTGGCTGCGGAGACTGTGGCACACCGCCGTCGCAGGCGTGGTGAGCCTCGCGTCGTCGCTGACGTGGATCGTGGTGGTGTGGCTGGTGCCTGCGTCGCAGCGGCCCTACATCGGCTCGACGCTCCACAACAGCCCGTGGGAGATGGTGTTCGGGTACAACGGTCTCGGCCGGTTCGGGGACAGCACCGCCGACGCCGCGGCCTACAACTCGTTCACACCGCCCTTCTCCGGTGATCCGGGCGCGTTCCGCCTGTTCACCGAGCAGTTGGCCGGTCAGGTCGCCTGGCTGCTGCCGGCCGCAGCGCTCGGCGTCGTCGTGTTGGCGGTCCTGCGCTGGCGGCCACCCGTGATCGCGTTCCTCGGCGTCTGGCTCGTGACGTTCTACGGCATGTTCTCCGTCGTGGCGGGCATGCACCAGTTCTACACAGCCGCCCTCGCCGTCCCGATGGGGTTGACCGTCGGGCTTGCCTTCGCCGTCGCGCTGCAGCGCCGAGCGAGGTGGGCGCAGATCTCGCTTGTCGGGGTGGCGGCGGGCACCGCGCTCGCGATCGCCTCGGTCTACGGCGGCTATTCCATACCGGTGGCCATCGCACAGGCCGCCGCGGCAGTCCTGGCCGCCGTGCTGATCCTTGTCGGACGCGGGCGGGTGCTTGGCGCGTTGACGACGGTGGTCGCCGTCGTCGCCATGCTGCTCACGCCTGCCGTCTGGTCCGTGGTCACGATGGCGAACCCGAGCGCAATCAACCCGGTGGCAGGCGGCGTCGCGGACAAGGGCGGCGGGGCAGGCCGGCCGGGCGGCGCGGTCGACGGCCGCCGCGACGGCCGGGGCGCCCCTCCACAGAGCGGCGGGCAGGGCGCGCCCGACGGTACACGCGGCGGAGTCATGCCCGGCGGCATGCCCGGGGGTGGCGCGCCCGGCGGCCAGGGGGAGTCGACGGCGCTGCTGTCGTACCTGGAGGCGAACCGGGGCGACGCGAGCTACCTCGTCGCGACGTTCGGCGCCCAGAGCGCAGCCGGCCTGATCACCGCATCCGGGGGAGAGCCCGTCCTGCCGATCGGCGGCTTCAGCGGCACCGACCCCGTCCCCACCCTCGACACCTTCAAGGCACTCGTCGCCGACGGCAGGCTCCGGTTCGTCTTTGCGGGCGGGCAGGGCGGCGGCCGATCCGAGTCGGGCGAGGTGACCGGCATCCGCACCTGGGTCACCCAGAACTGCCTCCAGGTCACCCACGCCGGCACCTCCGGCCTCTACCTCTGCCCGGCGTCCTGAACTCCCGGCCGCAGGGGGTGGTCTCGACACGTGCCCGGCTCGTACCTCGCCGGGCACTACTCGACCAGCGGGACTCCCCGTCCGCTGATCGAGTAGCCGACGAGGAACGAGGAGGCGTGTCGAGATCCGGTGAGAGTCCTCGGGGTCTCGACACGTGCCCGGCTCGTTCCTCGCGGGGCACTACTCGACCAGCGGGACTCCCCGTCCGCTGATCGAGTAGCCGACGAGGAACGAGGAGGCGTGTCGAGTAAGGGGGCGGCCTTCGGCCTCACTGGGGGCGGTGGAAAACCCCGACGGGTGGGGTGGTGCGCAGGCCGGGACACGCGGTGGTCGGGAGGGGTTTTCGAATCAGATCCGGTGAGAGTCCTCGGGGTCTCGACACGTGCCCGGCTCGTTCCTCGCGGGGCACTACTCGACCAGCGGGACTCCCCGTCCGCTGATCGAGTAGCCGACGAGGAACGAGGAGGCGTGTCGAGATCCGGTGAGAGTCCTCGGGGGCTTGGTCGGGGTCTCGACACGTGCCCGGCTTGTACCTCGCGCGGAACCTACCCCGCTGGTCGAGCCGGCGAGCCGTGGGTTCGTCGATCAGCCGATGGTGTCGCAGGCGGCGACGTAGCTGGCTGCGAGGGTGACGGCGGCGAGGCGGAGGGCGTCGCGGCCTGGGAGGAACCGGGAATGGTGCAGGCCGATGCCGTCGGCGGACCCGGTGCCGACGAAGCTCATCAGGGAGGGCACCATCTGGCCGTACTCGGCGAAGTCGTCGGAACCGCAGGACCGGAACGCCTCGGAAGGCTGCACCACGCCTGCCCGCGCGAGGGCGGCGGCGGTGAGGGTGGCGAGCCCGGAGTCGTTGACCAGTGTCGGGCCGCCGCGCTGGAACGTGACGGTGGCGGCGGCGCCACGGGCCATCGCCGTCCCCTCGGCGAGCCGGGTGATGGCCTCGTGGATGGCGGCGCGGTCGCCGTCTGTGAAGGCACGGATGCTGCCGGAGCAGGCGGCCTCGTCGGCGATGACGTTCTTCGCGGTTCCGCCATGGAAGGTGCCGACGGACAGCGTCGCGGCGCGCACCGGGTTGACCACCTTGCCGACGACGCCCCCGAGGGCGGTGACGATGGCGGCCAGCGTCGTGATCGGGTCGATGGCCACGTGCGGATAGGCGCCATGCCCGCCCCGACCGGTGACATGGATCTCGAACGCATCGACGGCAGCGTTCACCGCGCCCGAAGCGGTGGAGACCATGCCGCGCTCCACCTGAGGCTGCACATGCACCGCAGCCATCGCCCGGACGCCCTGGTCCTCCAGGAACCCGGAGGCGACGACGTCCGCGGCCCCCGACGGCACGATCTCCTCGCGGGGCTGGAGCAGCGGCACCATCGCCAGAGGCAGGTCGACGTCGCGGGCCGCGCGCAGCAGCGCCCACAGGGCGGCCATGTGGACGTCGTGTCCGCAGGCGTGCATGATGCCGCGCCGCTGGGACGCCCATTCGACGCCGGTGGTCTCCAGGATCGGCAGGGCGTCGAGTTCGGCCCGCAACCCGACGGCGGGCCCGTTCGCTGCGGTCCGGGCGAAGGCCCCGGTCTCGGCGATCGGGTGCCAGTCCAGCCACGGCGTGGCCTGGGTGAAGGAAGCGCAGGTGTCTTGTTCGTCGCCGCTGAGATGGGGTTCGGCGTGGATGGCGCGTCGCAGCGACGACGCCTCGGGCAGGGCGGCGTCGATGCCCTTGACGAGCGCTCCGAGCAGGTCATCGTTCACCGTCCCACCCTATGCCGCGCCGGGGGCGCGGGCAGGGATCGGCGCAGGATGTGCCGAGTGGGGGCTACGGTGGGGAACCGGGCGGGCGCGTGCATTCCGCGAGCGGTGCTTGGCAGCCGATTCTACGGGAGCCCTCCGCCCCAGCTTCTTGGGGGGTGCCCGCACGTTCGGAAAGCCCAAGTGGTTGGATTGGATGCATGAGTCCACGAAAGATCGGCGTCACCGAGCTGGTGCTCCGCGACGCACACCAGAGCCTGATGGCCACGCGCATGGCCACCGAAGACATGGTGGACGCCTGCGCTGATATCGACAAGGCCGGTTACTGGTCGGTCGAGTGCTGGGGCGGGGCCACCTTCGATTCGTGCATCCGGTTCCTCAACGAGGATCCGTGGAAGCGTCTCGACACGTTCCGCGAACTGATGCCGAACTCGCGCCTGCAGATGCTGCTGCGCGGCCAGAACCTGCTCGGCTACCGCCACTACGAGGACATGGTGGTGGAGAAGTTCGTCGAGAAGTCGGCGGAGCACGGCATGGACGTGTACCGCGTGTTCGACGCGCTGAACGATCCGCGCAACATGGCACGCGCCATGGCCGCGGTGAAGGCGGCGGGCAAGCACGCGCAGGGCACGATTTGCTACACGATCTCGCCGGTCCACACCGTCGAGGGCTACATCAAGCTCGCCGGGCAGCTGCTGGACATGGGCGCCGAGTCGATCGCGCTGAAGGACATGGCCGCCCTGCTGCAGCCGCAGCCGGCCTACGACATCGTCAAGGGCATCAAGGACACCTACGGCGACGTGCAGATCAACGTCCACTGCCACTCGACGACCGGCGTGACGCTGGTGAGCCTGATGAAGGCCATTGAGGCCGGCGCCGACGTCGTCGACACGGCCATCTCGTCGATGTCGCTCGGCCCGGGCCACAACCCGACGGAGTCGCTGGTCGCGATGCTGGAGGGCACCGAATACACCACCGACCTCGACATGGACGCGCTGCTGCGCATCCGCGACCACTTCGCCAAGGTGCGTCCGCGCTACAAGAAGTTCGAGTCGGCGACCCTGGTGGACACCGACATCTTCTCCTCCCAGATCCCGGGCGGCATGCTCTCCAACATGGAGTCGCAGCTCAAGGCCCAGGGCGCGGGCGACCGCATCCGTGAGGTCATGGAGGAGGTCCCGAGGGTGAAGGCCGACGCCGGTCACCCGCCGCTGGTCACGCCGTCGTCGCAGATCGTCGGCACCCAGGCCGTCTTCAACGTGCTGATGGGCCGCTACAAGGTCATGACCGGCGAGTTCGCCGACCTGATGCTCGGCTACTACGGCCACTGCCTGGCCGAGGCGAACCCCGAGGTCGTCGAGCTGGCCCGTATCCAGACGAAGAAGGACCCGATCAGCGTCCGCCCGGCCGACCTGCTGAAGCCCGAGTGGGAGGCGCTGACCTCGCAGTGCGACGCGCTCGAGGGCTGCGACGGCTCGGAGGAGGACGTGCTGACCAACGCCATGTTCCCGGGCGTCGCGCCGGCGTTCTTCAAGACCCGCGCCGAGGGCCCGAAGAGCGTCGCCATGACGGAGGCGCAGTTGAAGGCCGAGAAGGAAGCGAAGGCCACGGGCCAGCACCAGGGCATCACCGGCCCGATCAAGTACAACGTCACGTTCGGTGGGCGCAGCCACAGCGTCGCCGTAGAGCCGGCCTGAGGAGCAACGGTATGAGCAAGGAACACACGATGGCCGAGCGCCTTCAGCAGTTGGCCGAGCGCCGCGCGGCGGTAGAGGCCGGCGGCGGCGAGGCGAAGCTTGAGAAGCATCGCTCCAAGGGCAAGCTGACCGCCCGCGAACGCATCGCCGCGCTGGTGGACGAGGGCTCCTTCCAGGAGACCGGCGCCTTCCGTCGCAACCGCACCACCACGTTCGGGATGGACAAGGCCGACATGCCCGCCGACGGCGTGGTCACCGGCTCCGCGTCGGTGTTCGGCCGGCCCGTGCACCTCGCGTCGCAGGACTTCACCGTCATGGGCGGCTCCGCGGGCGAGACCCACTCGATCAAGGTGACGGAGATGCTGGAGGCGTCGCTGCGCACCGGCACGCCGTTCGTCTTCATCAACGACTCGGGCGGCGCCCGCGTCCAGGAGGGCATCGACTCCCTTTCCGGCTACGGCAAGGTCTTCTACGCCAACGTGCTGCTGTCGGGCGCGGTGCCGCAGATCTCGATCATCGCCGGCCCCTGCGCCGGCGGCGCCGCGTACTCGCCTGCACTGACCGACTTCATCATCCAGACCCGCAAGGCCCACATGTTCATCACGGGCCCCGGCGTCATCAAGCAGGTCACCGGCGAGGACGTCTCGCAGGACGAACTGGGCGGCGCGGATGCGCACATGGCCCGTTCCGGCGTCGTGCACTTCGTGGCCGACGACGACGAGCAGGCAATCCTGATCGCCCAGAAGCTGCTGAGCTTCCTGCCGCAGAACAACACCGAGGACGCACCCATCGTCGACCCCGACTACACCGTCGAGCCGAACGAGAAGCTGCGCGAGATCCTGCCGACCGACGGCCGCAAGGGTTATGACGTCCGCGACGTCATCGCCGAGATCGTCGACCACGCCGACTTCCTCGAGGTGCAGGCCGGCTGGGCCATGAACATCGTCGTCGGCTTCGCGCGCATCGTGGGCCGCACCGTCGGCATCATCGCGAACCAGCCGTCGGTGATGAGCGGCGTCCTCGACATCGACTCCTCGGACAAGGCGTCGAAGTTCATCCGCTTCTGCAACGCGTTCAACATCCCCGTCGTGAACCTCGTCGACGTCCCCGGCTTCCTGCCGGGCGTGGCGCAGGAGCACAACGGCATCATCCGGCACGGCGCGAAGATGCTGTACGCATACTCCGCGGCCACCGTCCCGAAGATCACCGTCGTCCTCCGCAAGGCCTACGGCGGCGCCTACCTGGCGATGTGCTCGAAGGACCTGGGCGCCGACAAGGTGTTCGCGTGGCCGACCGCCGAGATCGCCGTCATGGGCGCCGAGGGTGCGGCGAACGTCGTGTTCCGGCGTGAGATCGACGCGGCCGAGGACAAGGAGGCCCGCCGGGCGGAGCTCGTGGAGGAGTACCGGGAGACGTTCTCGACGCCGTACATGGCCGCGAGCCGTGGCTTGGTCGACGACATCATCGACCCGGCCGACACCCGCCGCGAGATCGCGATGGCCCTTGAGCTGCTTGCCGGCAAGCGCGTGCTGCGCCCCGCCAAGAAGCACGGCCTCGGCCCGGCCTGATCGGAGACAGCAATGGAAGCCAATCAGGAGCTGCTGGACCGGCTCAACCTGCTGATCGAGAAGGTCGACGCGCTTGAGTCGCGCCTGGCCTCCCTCGAGGCCAAGCAGCAGATTCCCGAGGAGGACCTGGTGGCCATCGGCGCCGCCGTGGCCGCCTACCTCGGCCACAAGGCCAAGGTGAAGGCCGTCCGGTACAGCCAGAGCCGTTGGGCCACCGCCACCCGTGGCCGGGTCCACGACCGCTCCGTCCCCCACGCCCGCTAAGGAGAACCATGAAACTGAAGGTGACCGTCAACCAGACGGAGTACGAGATCGACGTGGAGGTCGAGGAGGAGGAGCGTCCCGCGCTCGGCCCGATCATCATCGGCGTGAACGCCGGGTCGAACCAGATCCCGACGAAGGCGTCCGTGTCGGCCGTCAGCTCGAACGCCGTCGTGGCGCCGCTGGCCGGCTCCGTGGCGCGCATCCTCGTCGCCGAGGGCGACGAGATCGAGGCCGGTCAGGTGCTGCTGATCCTCGAGGCCATGAAGATGGAGACCGAGATCACGGCCCCGGCCGCCGGCACAGTCTCCCGTATCCTCGTCGCCCCCGGCGAGGCCGTGCAGGGCGGGCAGGCGCTGATCGAGTTCTGAGCCTCCGGCTCAAGCAGAACGGGCCCGGCCCGGGGACGGTTCCCCGGGCCGGGCCCGTTGCATCCTCGTTCCGCTGGTCGAGTAGTGCCCGGCGAGGAACGAGCCGGGCACGTGTCGAGACCTGTTGAGGGTCGCTGTGGACCTGCGGGAGGTTTCGACCAGTCGGCGGGCTCCTTCGTCGCGCGCCGACGCTCAACCAGCGTTTCCGGCGGTTGTGCGGCTTCCCGCTGGTCGAGCCAGTGCCCGGCGACGAAGGAGCCCGGCACGTCGGTCGAGACCTGGTGAGGGTCGCTGTGGACCTGCGGGAGGTTTCGACCAGTCGGCGGGCTCCTTCGTCGCGCGCCGAGGCTCAACCAGCGTTTCCGGCGGTTGTGCGGCTTCCCGCTGGTCGAGTGGTGCCCGGCGAGGAACGAGCCGGGCACGTGTCGAGACCCCGACCAAGTCCTCGTGGACTGTCACCGGATCTCGACATGCCTCCTCGTTCCTTGAAGAGTAACGTTTGGGGCGCCTCGAAGGTATCGTTTGGCCTCGTGGATTGGTAACGTTTGATCCATGGCGTACGTCCGAAGGCTGATCGACGACGAACTCGATGCGCTCCTGCCCGAACTGGCAGCCATCGCCGTCGATGGGCCGAAGGGGGTGGGAAAGACTGCCACAGGGCTGCAACGCGCAGCCACGGTTCTGGCGCTCGACGATCCGGTTGCGTTGTCGCTGGTTCAAGCCGACCCTGGTCGGTCCTTGGCGCGCCCACACCCCATCCTGATCGACGAGTGGCAACGAGCCCCACAGGTGTGGGATGCCGTCCGACGCGCCGTCGACAACGGGGCACCGCCGTCCAGTTTTCTTCTGACAGGTAGCGCCACGCCGGCAGAAGGTACAACCATTCATTCCGGAGCGGGTCGGATCCTGTCACTCAGGATGCGGCCGATGGCCTTGTGCGAGCGCGGACTGGTGCCACCCACGGTGAGTCTCGCAGAGTTACTGGATGGAGGTCGTCCCCGAATCCAGGGTGACTGCTCGTTGACCCTGGCCGACTACGCACGGGAGATTGAGGCCTCCGGATTCCCGGGGATCAGATCTCTGTCGCCTCGAGCCCGCCGGTTGCAGCTGGACTCCTACCTGACTCGCGCTCTCTCCCGTGATCTGACGGATGAGCAGGGAGTGACGGTGCGTCGGCCCGACAGCCTGAGGGCGTGGGTCGCCGCTTACGCTGCGGCGACCAGCACGACGGCCTCGTGGGAGGCCATCCGAACTGCGGCGACGCCCGGCGAGGCAGACCCGCCGAGCAAGGTAACCACGATTCGGTATCGGGACTGGCTCACCGCCCTGTGGCTGCTGGACCCCGTCTCAGCGTGGCAACCCCACGGCGGTGGCATGAGGGGCCTCACGAAAGGACCGAAGCATCACCTCGCGGATCCAGCCCTGGCCGCTCGACTCATGGGGGTGGGAGCCTCGGCACTGCTCGACGGGAAGGGACGGGTGTTGCCCGGAGGTCTTGCAACGGCACTCGGGGCACTCTATGAGGGCTTGGCAACCTTGACGGTGCGAGCGTGTGCCCAAGCGGCGGAAGCCACCACCAGCCACTTGCGGACCAGCGGTGGAGACCGTGAGGTTGACCTGATCGTTGAACGTCATGACGGTCGCGCAGTGGGCCTTGAGGTCAAGTTGGCTCCCACTGTGAGTGACCGGGCCGTTCGTCATCTCCACTGGCTGAAGGACCAGCATGGGGACCGGATCAGTGACTTGGCCGTTCTGACGACGGGTCCTCATGCCTACCGGCGCCCTGACGGGATCGCCGTTGTCCCCTTGGGGCTGCTCGGTCCCTGACCGCGGTGGGTGGCGCTCCTGGTGCTCAGGTCAGCGAGCGGCGGTCGAGACCTGGTGAGGTCCCTGTGGACTGTCACGGGATCTCGACACGCCTCCTCGTTCCTCGTCGGCTACTCGATCAGCGGTTGTGTGGGGTCCCGCCGGTCGAGCGGCGCCTGCAGTTCAGCTGGTCGAGTAGTGCCCCGCGAGGAACGAGCCGGGCACGTGTCGAGACCTCCGGCGCCGAGCCGACGCGCTCGGCAAGGCGCTCCCCGGCATCAAGGGCACCGTCACACCCGGGCCGAAGGGGGCTTCGGGTGTCAGGGGCGTGAAGCTGGCACGCCGCATCGGCAAGGACCAGGCCAGGGCCGTGCTCGCCGACGGCGAGGCCGTCACCCTCGGCCCCTCACCGTGACCTACACCGCCCAGCGCACCCGAACCCTCAACCTCGTGCGCACCGGCATCGAAGAAGACGCCCCCACCGACGCCTCCTGACGCCGCATCCGGTAGCGTCGGACCCACCGCCCAACGTCCCCCCGCGCCTTCCCATGCTCATGCGCCGGGACGCCGCCAGCGAAGGAGCCCCGACGTGACGTTCACCCTCCCATCCGGCCTGCTGGCCCAGGACCTCGCCACCTCCGGCGAGGGCTGGCCCTGCTACCGCATCCCCGCCCTCACCGTCGCACCGAATGGCGACGTCCTCGCCTTCTATGACGGTCGGCCCGGCGAGCCCGACCTGCCCGCCAACATCGCCCTGTTGATGCGCCGCTCCACCGACGGCGGCCTCACCTGGGGCGAACAGGTCGAGGTGCGTCGCTCCCCGGCACCCGTCGGCCACGGCGACCCATCCGTGCTGGTCGACCGCGTCACCGGCCGGGTGTTCCTGTTCCACGCCACCGGCATCAACCAGGGCTTCTGGGGGTCGGCCACCGGCAACGACCCCGACGACCCGGACATCCAGCACCTCGACTACTCCGTCTCGAACGACGACGGCCACACCTGGACACACCACCGCATCACCGAACCCGTCCGGGCCGGCCACGACGACTGGGCCGGCATGTTCGCAGCCTCCGGGGAGGGCATCCAACTGCGCCAGGGCCCGTGGGCGGGACGGCTGGTGCAGCAGTACGTCGTCCGCATCCGGGACGCCAACTACGCCCTCACCGTGTACTCCGACGACCACGGCGAGACGTGGCAGACGTCGGAGCTCGTAGGGCCGGGGGCGGATGAGAACAAGACGGTCGAGCTGGCGAACGGCGACGTCATGCTGAACACCCGCGCCAAGCCGTGCCGCCGCGTCGCTGTCTCCCACGACGGGGGAGCGACGTACTCCACGCTCGTCGACGACCCCCAACTGCCCGACCCAGCCAACAACGGCTCCATCATCCGCGCCTACCCCGATGCCGCCCCCGACGACCCCAGGGCCGGGATGCTGCTGTTCTCCAACTGTGCGGATCCCGAACATCGACGCATGCTGACCGTGCGACTGTCCCACGACTCGGGCCGCACGTGGCCTGTCTCGCGGATGATCGATCAGGAGGCCACCGCCTACTCCACGCTCACCCCGCTCGGCGACGACCGCTTCGGACTCCTCTACGAACGCGCAGCCTACGGCCACATCACCTACACCTCCTTCGACCTCGACTGGCTCACCTTCCGCTGATCGAGTAGGCCGCGAGGAACGAGTGGCCGTGTCGAGATCTGGTGACGGTCCACAGGGACTTGGTCGGGGTCTCGACACGTGCCCGGCTCCTTCGTCGCGGGGCACTACTCGACCAGCGGGTACCCTCACATCCGCTGATCGAGTAGCCGACGAGGTACGAGGAGGCGTGTCGAGATCCGGTGCGGGTTCCCGGGGACTTGGTCGGGGTCTCGACATGTGCCCGGCTCTTTCGTCGCGGGGCACTACTCGACCAGCGGAGGTTGAGGCACCCCGGGCGACTCCGGGAATCCGGCGCCGCCTACGGTGGAATCTAACACCCACAGCGAGGAGGGCGTCATGTATGACACGTTGCTGTCGCCGATCCGGATCCGCGGCCTTGAGCTGCGCAACCGCGTCATCTACCCGGCCATGGGCACGAAGATGGCCACGGTCGACGGCGAGGTGACCAATCAGCTGATCCGCTACCACGAGGCCCGGGTCCGGGGCGGCAGCGGTCTCAACATCCTGGAGGTGGCCTCCATTCACCCGGAGGCGCAGCCTGCGAAGTTCGTCTCCATCGCCGACGACCGCTTCCTGCCGATGCTGACGAAGTTCAACGAAGTCCTGCACGCCGCAGGCGGCAGGACCGGAGTCCAGTTCTGGCTTGGCGGCGTCGCCGTCGCGGCGGACCGTTCGGCCCGGATCTTCGTTCCCAGCGACCTGCCGTTGAGCGCCGAGTACACCGTCCCCGGCATGACCGTGGCGGACATCGAAGCAGCCGTCGACCACTTCGGCAAGGCCGCGGCCCGCGCCGTCGAGGCAGGCTTCGACACCATCGAGTTCCATGCCGCCCACGGCTACACCCCGCACATGTTCCTGTCGGGCGCCCTCAACCGTCGCACCGACGAGTACGGCGGCACGCTCGAGAACCGCGCCCGCTTCCTGCTTCGCTGCATCGACGCCATGCGTGCCAACATGCCCGCCGACATGCCGCTGTTCATGCGCGTCGACGCCCAGGACGACTACCTCGAAGGTGGCCTGACCACCGACGAAGTCATCCGGTTCTGCAAGTGGGCGGGGGAGCGCGGCGTGTACGTCCTCGACGTGTCCCGCGGCAACCTGTTCGGCCCGGCGCTTAAGTACGAGGTGCCTTCCATCGACCTGCCGCGCGGCTTCAACGTCGAGAACGCCGCCCGCGTCAGGCGGGAGACGGGGATGCTGACGGTGGCCGTCGGCCGGATCAACCGGGCCGACCAGGCCGAGGCGATCCTGTCGAAGGGCCAGGCCGACATGGTGGTCATGGGCCGCGCCCAACTCGCCGACCCGGAGTTCGTCAACAAGGTCGCGTCCGGCCGCGAGGACGACGTGGTCTACTGCATCGGCTGCAACCAGGGCTGCTTCGACGGGTTCGTCTCCCCGGACAGCCCGCACATCACGTGCCTGCGCAACCCCAGCGTCGGGCTGGAGGACGAGTACGTCCTCCAGCCGACGTCGAACCCGAAGACGGTCTACATCGCGGGCGGTGGAGTGGCGGGCATCCAGGCCGCCACGGTGCTCCATCGGCGCGGGCACAGGCCGGTGCTGTTCGAGTCGACGAACCAGCTCGGCGGGCAGTTCCTGCTGGCCGGCATGGCGCCCCGCAAGGCGGAGATGCGCGAGGCGGCCATCGCGATGGGCAGGACGCTCATCAAGGAGGGCGTCGAGGTGCGGCTGCAGGACAAGCTCACCGCGGACGGGCTCGACGGCGCGGACGCGCTGATCGTGGCGATCGGTGCGGTGCCTATCCTGCCGACCTTCCCCGGCCGTGACCTCCCCGGGGTGTGCGACTCGCACGACGTCCTCGGCCAGGTGGCGTTCCCGACGGGTCGCGTCGTCGTCATCGGCGGCGGCCTCGTCGGGCTCGAGGTGGCGGAGTACATGGCCGGCAGGGCCGACTCCATCACCGTGCTGGAGATGCTCGGTGCAGTCGGTGAGGACATCGGCCAGATCCGCAGGATCAGTGTGCTCGAACAGCTGGGGGCGGCCGGCGTCATCATGATCGCCGGAGCGCGGTGCGAGGAGATCACGCCCAGCGCCGTCGTCTACACCAAGGACGGCGAGACCCACGAGCTCCCCTACGACGCCGTCGTCATCGCCATCGGCGCGAGCTCCCGCCCGACGGCCCCACTGGTCGAGCGGGCCGCGGAACTGGGCATCCCGAGCTACGTCGTCGGCGACGCCGTGCAGGCACGCAGGGCCATCCAGGCCATCAAGGAGGCAACAGACGTCGCCCTGGCCATCGACTGAGGCACCGGCTGGATGTCCTTCGACGTGTATGGGGTGTCCACCAGAACGTGTAGTAAACGTATCGTAGAAGTTGCAGTCTCTGTATCGTAGCTGCATGTACTACCTCCCCCGGATCGTGGACCGACAACTCGACAGGTTGCTGGCCGGATTGCCGGCTGTTGTGCTCGAAGGTCCGAAGGCAGTCGGCAAGACGGTCACGGCAATGCGTCGAGTAGCCGCGACCGTGTCCCTGGATGACGACGCCGAGCTCACCCTCATGCGCGACGACCGGCAGCGCCTCGCCAGACTGGCCAAGCCGCTGCTGATCGACGAATGGCAGCACTACCCTCCCGTCTGGGACAGGGTCCGCCACGACGTCGACTCGGGTGCTGCGCCGGGAACCTACCTCCTGGCCGGCTCGAGCTTCCCGTCCGAGGCGCCAAAGCACTCCGGTGCCGGCCGGATCGTGACGGTGCGCATGCGACCTCTCAGCTTGGTGGAAAGGCAACTCGTCGAACCGACGGTGTCGCTCGCCGCTCTGCTCACGGGAGATGCGGCCATCGGCGGCGACAGCCCCGTCGACCTCGACTCCTACACCGACGAGATCACGGCCACCGGATTCCCGGCAATCAGGGCGCTCCCGGCCGATGTGCGGCGTCACGCTCTGGACGGTTACCTGACAGCCGTCGTTGAGCGCGACTTCGCAGAGGCGGGGCGTCCCGTTCGCAGGCCCCGGACGCTGCGGGCGTGGCTGGCCGGCTATGCGGCCGCCATGTCGACGACGGCGTCCTACACGGCCATCCTCGACGCTGCCACGCCTGGCCTACCGGACAAGCCGAGCCGGTCCACGATCATCGCCTACCGTGAGGTCCTCCAGCGGATGTGGTTGCTCGACGAGGTGCCGGCGTGGACGGGGTCCAGGAACCTGCTCACCGCCTTGGGGCAAACCCCCAAACACCACCTCGCGGACCCGGGTCTGGCGGCGCGGCTGCTCGGTGCAACGTCGCGTTCCCTCCTCAGGCGACCGGATCCGGGAGCGGTGTCCATACCGCGCGACGGGACCCTGCTCGGGGCGCTGTTCGAGAGCCTGGTCACCTTGTCGACGAGTGTCTACGCGGATGCCGCAGGGGCAAGCGTCAGCCACTTCCGGACCCAACGCGGTGACCACGAGGTGGATCTCATCGTCACCGGAGACGACGGCTCCATCGTCGCACTGGAGGTGAAGCTGGGAACGGCTCCCGACGACCGGGACGTGCGGCATCTGCGCTGGCTTCGTGACCGGCTCGGGGACGACCTCGTGGACGCCGCCGTCATCACGACCGGCCCGGCAGCATACCGACGCCCCGACGGCATCGCCGTCATTCCCGCGGCACTGCTTGGCCCCTGACCTCCTTCGGGTGACCGCCCGCAGATGTGGTGGCCGAAGCCCTCCAGGTGTCGGGGCCGGTGACCAGGGTCTGCAGGTGGCTGAGGCGGGCGTCGGCTGCGGGCATCGTCACCTGGGCGCGGGCCTCGTCGTCCTGGACAGGGCGGGCGACGTCGCGGAAGATGCCGATCGGCGACTGGCTCATGCCCTGGCTGTCTGTCAGTGCCGCCAGCGCCGTCGCCTGGGAGGCGTCGGGGCTGAACTCGTCGTGCACGACGACGGTGCGGCCGCCGACCTTCTCGGTGGGCACCACGCTGAGCCGCCCGGAGACGGCGTCCCGCACCACCGACCGGGAGCCCCCGTCGAACACCACCGGCTGCCCGTGCCGGAGCGGGATGACGGCGGGGGAGTCGGGGCGCTTGAGGGCCTCGAAGGCGCCGTCGTTGAAGATCGGGCAGTTCTGGTAGATCTCCACCAGCGAGGCGCCGCGGTGCTGGACGGCGCGGGTCAGTACATCGGTCAGGTGGGCCCGGTCGGAGTCGACGGTGCGGGCCACGAACGTCGCCTCCGCGCCTAGCGCCAGCCGCACCGGGTTGAACGGGTGGTCGACGGAGCCTGCGGGTGTGGACTTCGTAACCTTCCCCGACTCCGACGTGGGCGAGAACTGCCCCTTCGTCAGGCCGTAGATGCGGTTGTTGAACAGCAGGATGGTGATGTTCGTGTTGCGGCGCAGGGCGTGGATCAGGTGGTTGCCGCCGATGGACAGCGCGTCGCCGTCGCCGGTCACCACCCACACCGCCAGGTCGGGGCGGGCCATCGCCAGCCCGGTGGCGATCGACGGTGCGCGGCCGTGGATCGAGTGGATGCCGTAGGTGTCCATGTAGTACGGGAACCGGGACGAGCAGCCGATGCCGGAGACGATGACGGTGTTCTCCTTGCGGATGCCGAGTGTCGGCATCAGCGACTGGAACGCCGCCAGCACCGCGTAGTCGCCGCAGCCGGGGCACCAGCGGACCTCCTGGTCGGAGACGAAGTCCTTGCGGTTCGTCGGCGCGATCGACAGGGGCACCCGGGCCAGGCCCGGGACCGGATGGGCGGTGCTCATCGTTCCTCCAGTGCAGTGCTGACTACGGCGGATGTTGCCGCGTCGATGATGGCGGTCAGGTCGGCCTCGAACTCCGACGGCGAGATCGGCAGACCCCGGACCCGGCTGTACGGCTGGACGTCGACCAGGTACTTGGCGCGCAGCAGCCACGCCAGCTGGCCGAGGTTCATCTCGGGGGCGATCACCTTCCGGTAGCCGCGCAGGATGTCGCCGAGGTTCGACGGGAAGGGGTTGAGGTGCCGCAGGTGGACGGTGGCCACCTTCCGGCCGCCGCGCCGCACCCTGCGGGCGGTGGCGCCGATCGGGCCCCACGTCGACCCCCAGCCGATCACCAGCACGTCGGCATCCCCGGACGGATCGTCGACGACCAGCGGCGGGATGCTGCGCGCGATGCCGTCCACCTTCGCCTGACGCAGTTCGGTCATGAAGTGGTGGTTGTCCGGGTCGTAGGAGACGTTGCCGGTGCCGTCGGCCTTCTCGATGCCGCCGATGCGGTTCTCGAGGCCGGGCGTGCCGGGGATGGCCAGGGCCCGGGCCAGGTTCTCGTCGCGCAAGTAGGGCCAGAACTTGCCGTCGGGCGCGTTCGGCGTGGTGGCGAAGTTCGGGTCGATGGCGGGCAGGGCGGCGAGGTCGGGGACCAGCCACGGCTCGGAGCCGTTGGCGAGGTAGCCGTCGCTGAGCAGGATCACCGGTGTGCGGTAGGTCAGCGCGATCCTCGTCGCCTCGACGGCGGCGTCGAAGCAGTCGCCCGCCGACGACGCCGCGATCACCGGCACCGGAGCCTCGCCGTGGCGCCCGAACACCGACTGCAGCAGGTCCGCCTGTTCGGTCTTGGTCGGCATGCCGGTGGACGGGCCGGCGCGCTGTACGTCGACGATCACGAGCGGCTGCTCCAGCATCAGCGCCAGCGAGATGAACTCGCTCTTCAGCGCCATGCCCGGCCCGGAGGTGACGGTGACGCCGAGGTGGCCGCCGTAGGAGGCGCCGAGGGCCGCGCCGATGGCGGCGATCTCGTCCTCTGCCTGGAAGGTGAGGACGCCGTGGTCCTTGTGTCGGCTGAGTTCGTGCAGCACGTCGGAGGCGGGCGTGATCGGGTAGGCGCCGAGGAACAGCGGCAGCCCCGACTTGGCCGCGCCCGCCATCAGCCCCAGCGCGAGCGCCTTGTTGCCCGTGATCTGCCGGTACGTGCCCGCGGCCAGCGCGGCCGGCGGCACCTCGTAGCGGACGGTGAAGTCCTCTGTGGTCTCGCCGCAGTTGTAGCCCGCCAGGTAGGCGGCGCGGTTGGCGTCGCGGACGGCCGGGTCGCGCCGGAACTTGCGGTCCAGGAACTCCAGGGTGGCGTCCACAGGCCGCGAGTACAGCCACGTCAGCAGGCCGAGCGCCACCATGTTCTTGGATCGCGCCGCGTCCTTGCGCCCCAGCCCGAACTCGGCGACGGCCGCCACGGACAGGCCCGTCAGGTCCACCCTGTGCAGTTCGACGTCCTCCAACGACCCGTCGGTCAGCGGGTCGGACTCGTAGCCGACCTTGGCGAGGTTTCGCTTGGTGAAGTCGTGGGTGTCGACGATCAGCAGGCCGTCGCGCCTGAGATCGGCGAGGTGGGCCTTCAGTGAGGCCGGGTTCATGGCGACGAGCACGTCGGGCCGGTCGCCGGGGGTGCGGATGTCGTCGCCGGCGAAGTGCAGCTGGAAGCTGGACACGCCGGCGACTGTGCCCTGGGGGGCCCTGATCTCGGCGGGGAAGTTGGGGAGGGTGGCGAAGTCGTTCCCGACGGCGGCGGCGTCGGCGGTGAACCGGCCGCCGGTCAACTGCATGCCGTCGCCGGAGTCCCCGGCGAAGCGGATCACGACTCGGTCGAGTTGGGTGGTGGTCATCGTTGGCTCCTCACGCGGCGCGCACCAGGGTGGCGGCCAGGTAGCGGGACGTGATGGCATCCAGCAGCCGCGGGTGCAGCCCGATCGGCTGCGAGGCGGGCAGGTCGAGTTCGGCGATGTGCAGCTGGTAGAGGCCGGGCAGGATCGCGTGCGTTGCGACGGTGATGGTGCGGTGTCCGCGCTTCCGGAGGCCAGCGACGGCATCGGCCAACGACGGCTCCGACGCGAAGATGAACCCCGGCTCGACGGGGCGCCCCACCAGGCCCGACAGCCGCCTCGCCGTCGCATGGACCTCCGCCTGGGCACCTGGCCGGCTGGAGCCGATCGCGGCAAGGACGACGGCGTCGCCCGGCCCGCCCGCCTGCCGCAGACGCTCGGCGATGGCGGCGGTGAGTTCCGGCCCGACATGGCTCGTGGCGACGGCGCGGCCGCCGGAGGCCTGGACGGCGAGGGCGACGTCGTGGTCCACGTGGTAGCCGGCGGCCAGGAACACCGGCACGATCACGCTCGATGCCTGGCGCGCCACGACGTCGGCGAGTCGTTCGTCGTGGATGTCGACGAAGCCGAGCCGGACGTCGACCCCGGGCAGTCTGGCAGCGACCGCCTCGCGCAGCCGGTCGGCGAACGCGGTGCCGCTGGCCCGGCGGGTGCCGTGCAGGGCGAGGATGAGCGTGCTCACGCGAACTCCAGCTCCGACTCGGCCGCCGCGACGGCCGCGGTGCTGTTGGCGCGCTGATGTGCGACGACCGAATACGTGACCAACCCGACCCACACCAGCGCCGCGGCGGCGAGCGAAAGCCCGAATGCAGTCGGCCCTGCCCCAAGGGCGTCCAGGATTTTGCGCAGGTTCGTCACCACGATCAGGCCCCCGACGGCGGTGCCGAGGATGCGGGCAGGGAGCCGGCTCACCAGCCAGGCCGCGATCGGGGCGGCGATCAGGCCTCCCAGGAGCAGGACACCGACGATGGCGAAGTCGATCTTCTTCGTGCCGAGCGCAATCAGGAATCCGAGCGAGGCCGACGCCGAGACGAGGAACTCCGACGCATCCACCGACCCGACGACCGTGCGGGGAGCGGTCTTGCCCGCACTGAGTAGCGACGTCGTCGACACCGGCCCCCAGCCCCCGCCGCCGGTGGCATCGACGAAACCGCCGATCAGCCCGAGCGGGATGAGGAACCTGGAGCGGTGCGGGCTGCAGCGGGCGGTCGCGATGCCCGGCGGGCGGAACGCGAACCGCACCAGGATGAACGCGCCCAGGGCTGCGAGGATCACCGCCATGATGGGCGCCGCCCAGTCCGTCGACAGGTTCGACAGGAACGTCGCCCCGGCGAAGGCCCCGACCGCGCCGGGCACCCCGAGCGTCCACACCAACCGCCAGTCGACGTTGCCGAGCTTCCAGTGGGACACCCCGGAGGCGACGTTGGTGCCGACCTCGGCAAGATGGACCGAGGCGCTCGCGATGGCGGGGGACAGGCCGACGAGCAGCAGCAGTGAGCTGGACATGACGCCATACCCCATGCCGAGCGAGCCGTCCACGAGTTGGGCGGCGAGGCCCACGAGACCGATGAGAACGAGTTTTCGCATTTCGGTTACCTCAGATCGTCCAGTTGAGGGTGTCGGGGAGGCCGACGGCGGCGTCGTCGGAGAATGCCTGGTCGCCGCGGATCATGCCGGCGGCCAGGTTGGTGCCGGACTGCGGGTCGATCAGCAGGAACGACCCCGTGTGCCGGGAGGTGGAGTACGGCTCCGGCATGATCGGCGAGGCCAGCCGCAGCCGAACGCGCCCCAGGTCGTTCAGTTCAAGCGTCTCGACCTGCTGCGGGCGCAGCGTGTCGAGGTCTAGGCGGCCGTCGATGTCGCGGACCACGGCCAGGACGGTGCGGGTGGTGTGCTTCACGAGCACCCGCTGCCCGACGCGGAGCGGACGCTCCGACAGCCAGGCGACCATGCCGTCGAGGTCCTGCGTCGGTGTCGGCGCACCCTCGGCGGTCGCGATGAGCTCGCCGCGGGTGATGTCGATCTCGTCCGCCAGCCTGAGCGTCACCGACTGCGGCGCGAACGCCTCTGCCAGTTCGCCGTCGGCGGTGTCGATGCCTGCCACCGTCGTCTCGCGGCCCGAGGGCAGGACGACGACGCGGTCGCCGACCCGGACCACGCCCGAGGCCACCCGGCCCGCGTACCCGCGGTACTCAGCGTATGCCGGGTCGAGCGCCGCCTCCTGCGGTCGGATTGCGAGCTGCACCGGGAACCGGAACGGCCTTGCGGTGGCAGCCTCGCCGGGCAGCGTCTCCAGCAGCTCCAGCAGGGACGGGCCGTCGTGCCAGGCGAGGTTCGCCGAACGCTCGACGATGTTGTCCCCGACAAGCGCGGACACCGGCAGCACGTGGATGCGGGCACCGAGATCGTCGGCGATGGCGGCCAGGTCGGCAGCCACGGCCTCGTAGGCGGACTGCGAGTAGTCGACGAGATCGATCTTGTTGACCGCGACGACGATGTTCGGCACCCGCAGCAGCTGCCCGACGGCCAGGTGGCGGCGGGTCTGCTCCTGCACGCCCTTGCGGGCGTCGACCAGCAGCACCAGCACGTCCGCCGTCGACGAACCCGTGACGGTGTTGCGCGTGTACTGCACGTGCCCGGGGCAGTCGGCGAGGATGAACGTGCGGCGCGCCGTCGCGAAGTAGCGGTAGGCGACGTCGATCGTGATGCCCTGCTCGCGTTCGGCGCGGAGGCCGTCGGTGAGCAGCGCCAGGTCGACGTGGCCCAGCCCCTTGGCCTGGCTGACGCGCTCGACTGCCTCCAGCTGGTCGGCCAGCACCGACTTCGAGTCGTACAGCAGTCGGCCCACCAGGGTGGACTTGCCGTCGTCGACGCTGCCCGCCGTGGCGACGCGCAGCAGCGTGCCTGCGGGGGACTTCTGTGTGGTCACTTCGGTTCCGATCTCGAGTGTTTCGTCGCGGATGGGGCTGCGGGGGAGGGTGGGAGTGCCCATCAGAAGTACCCCTCCTTCTTGCGGTCCTCCATGGCGGCCTCGGTGATCCTGTCGTCGGCGCGGGTGGCGCCGCGCTCGGTGATGCGGGTCAGCGCGACCTCCTCGATGACGTCGGCCACGGTCGCCGCCCTCGACAGGACGGCGCCGGTGCAGCTCATGTCGCCGACGGTGCGGTACCGCACGATGCGTCGCTCGACGACTTCGTGGCCGCGCGGCTGCGAGTGCTCGCCGAGGGCCAGCCACATGCCGTCGCGGCTGAAGACGTCGCGCTCGTGTGAGTAGTACAGCTCCGGCAGATCGATGCCCTCGGCTTCGATGTAGCGCCAGATGTCCAGCTCGGTCCAGTTCGACAGCGGGAAGACGCGCACATGCTCGCCGGGGCGGTGCCGCGGGTTGTACAGGCTCCACAGCTCGGGGCGCTGGTTGCGCGGGTCCCACTGGCCGAACTCGTCGCGGAGGCTGACGATCCGCTCCTTGGCCCGCGCCTTCTCCTCGTCGCGGCGGCCACCGCCGAAGACGGCGTCGAAACGGCCGTCGGCGATGGCGTCGAGCAGCGGCTGCGTCTGTAGCGGGTTGCGGGTGCCGTCGGCGCGCTCCAGCAGGTGACCGTCGTCGATGTAGTCCTGCACGCGGGCCACGAGCAGCCTGAGCCGCAGGCGTTCGACGGTGGCGTCGCGGAAGGCCAGCACCTCGGGGAAGTTGTGGCCGGTGTCGACGTGCAGCACCGGGAACGGCACCGGGGCCGGCCAGAACGCCTTCGCCGCCAGGTGCAGCATCACTATTGAGTCCTTGCCGCCGGAGAACAGCAGCACCGGGCGCTCCAGCTCCGAGACGATCTCCCGGAAGATGTGGATGGCCTCCGACTCCAGCGCCTGCAGATGCGTGAGGGTCCGGACGGGGGCGGTGGGGGTGAGTGTCGTGGTCATGCCGTTCCTGCCTTCGCTGGTTCGGATTCTGGTGAGTAGTGGAGGCCGCACTCGGTCTTGGTGTGCCCCGCCCAGCGGCCGGAGCGGGGGTCGTCGCCGGGGGCGACGGGGAGGGTGCACGGCTCGCACCCGATGGAGGGGTAGCCCTCGCCGAGGAGGAGGTTGACCGGCACGCCGTGCGCCCCGGCGTATGCCATGACCTCGTCGGTGGTCCAGGCGGCCACGGGGTTGAGCTTCACCATCTGGTGCGCCTCGTCCCACTCGACCAGCCGCGTGTTCGCGCGGAGCGCGTTGTCCTCGCGACGCACGCCGGTCACCCAGGCCTCGTAGCCGGCCAGTTCCCGGTTGATGGGCTCGACCTTGCGCATCGCGCAGCACGCCTGCGGGTCCCGCTCGTACAGCCTCGGCCCGTACCGGGCGTCCTGCTCGGCGACGGTGAGCCGAGGCAGCGCCTGCACGATCCGGACGTCGACGGCCTGCGCCAGCGCGTCCCGGGTGCCGATGGTCTCGGCGAAGTGGTAGCCGGTTTGCAGGAACAGCACGTCCACGCCGGGGATGTGGCGGGCCGCCAGATGCGGCACGACGGTGTCGGCCGCCATGGAGCACGCCACCACGAGGTTGGCGCCGAAGGTGTCCGCCGCCCACGCCAGCACCTCGTCGGCGGTGGCGTCCGCGAACCTCTCCGAGGCGTCGGCGGCGAGCCGGCGCAGCTCGTCGGCGGTGCGGACGCGGCCCGGCCCGTGACTCGCCGGGGCGATGGTGGTGGTCACTTCAGGTCCTCCTCGTCTGCCCTGTGGGCCCAGCTTGCGAACGTCTCGCCGTCGGTGCGCTGTGCAAGGAACCGGCGGACGATCCGCTCGACGAAGTCGGGCAGGTCGGTGGCGGTCACCTTCAGGCCCCGGACGGTCCGGCCCAGGCCTGGCTCCTCGCGGTTGTCGGAGGCCAGCCCGCCGCCCAGATGCACCTGATAGGCGAACTCGCTGCTGCCGTCGGCGCCCCTGGCGAGCTGCCCCTTGAGGCCGATGTCGGCCACCTGGATCCGGGCGCAGGAGTTGGGGCAGCCGTTCACGTTGAGCGTGATCGGGGTGTCGATCTCGACGCCCGCCAACCGGCGTTCCAGCTCCGCGATCGTGTCGCGGGCCGTGTCCTTGGTGTTGACGAACGACAGCTTGCAGAACTCGATCCCCGTGCAGGCCATGGTGTTGCGGCGGAACGGCGACGGCCGCCCGGTGAAGCCGATCTCCTCCGAGCCGGCCAGCAGTTCCTCGACGGCGTCGGGTTCGACGTCCAGCACCACGATCTTCTGGTGCGGTGTGAACCTGATCCGCCGCGAGCCGGCCCGCTCCGCCAGATCCGCCAGCGCCAGCAGCCTGGTGCCCGACGCCCGCCCGACGGTGGGGGCGAGCCCGACATAGTTGCGGCCGTCCTTCTGCAGGTGCACACCGACGTGGTCGCCGGGCGTCTTCGCCGGCTCCGGGGCCGGGCCGTCGGGCAGCCTGCGGCCGAGGTATTCGGTCTCCAGCACCTCCCTGAACTTCCCCGGTCCCCACTCCGCGAGCAGGAACTTCATGCGCGCCTTGTTGCGCAGCCGCCGGTAGCCGTAGTCGCGGAAGATCCGGATGACGCCGTACCACACCTCGGCGGCGTCCTCCTCGCGGACGAACGCGCCCAGCCGCTCCGCCAGCCGCGGCGTCGTCGAAAGGGCACCGCCCACCCACAGGTCGTAGCCGGGGCCGAGGTCGGGGTGCACGACGCCCACCAGTGAGATGTCGTTGATCTCGTGCACGACGTCGAGGCTCGGATGGCCCGTGATTGCCGTCTTGAATTTGCGCGGCAAATTGGCCACCGTCTCGTCGCCGATGTAGCGGTCGACGATCTCCCGAATGACGGGCGTCGGATCGATGATCTCGTCGGCCGCAATACCCGCCACCGGCGACCCGAGGAACCCGCGCGGCGTGTCGCCGCAGGCCATCGTCGTCTGGATTCCGACGGTCGCGAGGCGGCTCCAGATCTCCGGGATCGACTCGATCGCAACCCAGTGCAGCTGGATGTTCTGACGATCCGAGATGTCGGCCGTGTCGCGGGCGAAATCCTTCGAAATCCGGCCGATCACCCGCAGCTGATCAGTGGTCAGTGCCCCGCCGTCGATGCGAATCCGCATCATGAAATAGCGGTCGGAGAGTTCATGGTCGGTCAGCTGGCCCGTGTGGCTGCCGTCGAACCCCTGCCTGCGCTGGGTGTAGATGCCGAGCCAGCGGAACCGGCCGAACAGATCGTCGGTCGGGATCGAGTCGAAGCCCTGATGGGCGTAGACGTTGATGATCCTGTCACGGACGTTGAGCGGGTTCTCCTCGCCCTTGAACACCTCGTTCGCGTTCAGGGGTTCGGTGCCGTCGACGGCCCACTGGCCGTTGGACTTGCCTGCGGAGGGCTGACGGATACGCGATGGCGCGGTGATGGTCATGGTTCCTTCTGGGTGTGGCCATGCAGGGCACACCGAACCAGGACAATCGCGGGCTCAATGTGCCCGGCGGTCTGGGAAGAGGACGGGCGTCAGTTGCCCATACACATCGCCGACGAAACGCGCGCAAGATCGACGTGAGCCCTGCTCACGAGGCGCGTATCGCGGTGGATATCCATGCCTCAAGACGGTACGTGAGGGTCTCTCCGTTGTGCAAACGGCCGTCTCACGATGCGGACCGTGTACCTGTGCTCAGGCTGGCGTCCGCCACAGGTGACCACCTATTCCCGGAGTGTTCGCCTGGTTCTCCCCGCTGGTCGGGCCTCCGGCTGCCGGGGTGAATGTCCTGTTGCGGTCGGTGTCGGGGTCGGGGCTCATGGCGCCGTTGTGGTCGCCTTCGTCGTGGTTGTGGTGGTTGGTGTGGGGCCGGGTTTCAAGATCTTTGCGCGCCCTGATCCCCGACCCCGGCACCGCCCCCGACGCCTCGGCTCTGCCGTGGGCGAGCTCTCCTGCCTCCCGTTCGTCGAACCCGTCCCGTGCTCCTCGGGAGGAGCCCCGGTCTGGCAAGCTGGCCCCATGACTGACTTCACATTCGCCACGGCCGCCTCGATCAGGTTTGGTGCAGGGGTTGCGGGGCAGCTCGACGCCGAGGTGGCGGCACTCGGCGGGCGGGTGTTCCTGGTGACCGGCGCCAACCGGTCGAGGACCGACGGCGTTACGTCGGGGTTGTCCGTGGCCGGGCATTACGGCCTGTCGGGTGAGCCGACGTTCGACGACGCCCGCGCGGCCGTGGCCGCGGCCCGGGAGTCCGGCGCAGACGTCGTCGTCGGCGTCGGCGGGGGAGCGGTGCTCGACCTCGCCAAGGCCGTCGCCATCCTCGCAGTCACAGACGGTGACCCACTCGACTATGCCGAGGTCATCGGCGCCGGCCGCAAGCTGCCCGCCGTCGGCCTGCCGCTGATCGCCGTGCCGACGACGTCCGGGACGGGCTCCGAGGTGACAGCCAACGCCGTCCTCACGTCACCCGAACACAGGGTGAAGGTGTCGCTGAGGTCGCCGGCGATGCTCGCCAAGGTGGCCATCGTCGACCCGGCACTCGTCCTCACCTGTCCGCCGCTCGTGACTGCCCAGTCCGGCATGGACGCCCTGACGCAGTGCATCGAACCGCTGACCTCGCGGTTCACGAACCCGTTGGTGGAGGCATTGGCCCTTGCCGGTATCCGGGCCGCGGGCCGGGGCCTCGTGCGCGCCGTCGAGCATGGCGACGACCTTGCCGCCCGCACCGACATGGCGTTCTGCTCACTGATGGGAGGGCTGTCGCTGGCCAATGCGAAGCTGGGTGCCGTCCACGGGCTCGCGGGCGTGCTCGGCGGCGTCACCGGTGCCGCCCACGGTGCGATCTGCGCGGCGCTGCTGGCACCCGCGACGTCGGCGAACATCCGCGCCCTGTCCGACCGCGACCCCGACAATCCGGCACTGGCCGGCTACCTGCTTGCGGCGGAGGCGCTGACCGGCGAACTGTCGCTTCAGGCGCTGGAGTCCTGGCTCGGGGCGCTGCAGGACCGCCTCGGCAGCCCGCGCCTGGCCGACCTCGGGCTTGCGGCATCCGACCACGACGCCGTCGTCGATGCCTCCATGCGAGCCAGTTCCATGAAGGGCAACCCCATCGACCTGACCGCCGACGAACTCCACGCCATACTCGCAGCAGCCTGAGAGGGCGTCGGTCGAGACCGCACCCCCCGCTGGCCCAGTAGTGGCCGGCGAGGGAGGAGCCGTAGTTCCGCTGGTCGAGTAGTGCCCCGTAGTTCCGCTGGTCGAGTCACGCCCCGTAGTTCCGCTGGTCGAGTCGCGCCCCGCGACGAAGGGGCCGGGCACGTGTCGAGACCCCGACCAAGTCCCTGCGGACACTCACCGGATCTCGACACGGCCGCTCGTCACTTCGACACGCGGCGCTCGTTCCTCGCGCTGCTACTCAGTGCAAGTCCTCGCGGCCTACTCGATCAGCGGTTCCCCTTTTCCGGTGGTCGAGCCAGCGAGCACCAGCGAGCGACGGTCGAGACCGCGCAAGGATCCCTGCATACCGGCACCGGGAACCGTTACCAAACCGTTACCTTCCAGTCGGGGTTCAGGCCGGTTCCGGGATCGGTTCTGTCGGTGGGCGGTGACAGAATCAAACACATGAGCGACATGGTGGGGTTTCGGGAGGCGGGGCAGCGGTTCATGGCTGCTGCCTGGGACACCGCCCATGCCGCGACCGGCATCGGCGACGCGTCCGGGGTGAGTGAGTTCCTCGACGTCATCGAGCAGATCGCCTCCCAGCTGGCCGGGCTACGACTGAACACGATCGACCAGGCCCGATACCTGGCCGGTGCCGCACAGATCCTGGACTCGGTCACCTCATCAGTGGCCGACAATGTGGGCAGGCTCCGCGGCCACATCCGGCTGGCAACCACCTTGGCGGAGGAGTTGCCGTTGATCCAGGCCGCGTTGCAGGAAGGCCTGATCTCGATGCCACAAGCCGCCGCCATCGCAGACGGCCTCGCCACACTGCCGGCCGGTCTCGGTGCCGCGGCGCGGGCAAAGTGCCAGACCGAGATCCTGAAACACGCCGACAGCCTCGGCCCAGCCGAACTACGCATCCTCGCCGGGCGGCTGGTCGAATATGTGGACCCGGAAGCGGCCGAGGCGGCAGAGGCTGCGAGACTGGCTGCGGAGGAGCGGCGTGCCCGGCGCCGACGCCGGCTCAGGCTCACCCCGAACCATCACGGAGCGATGACCATCTCGGGGAAGTTGCCGCTGGCCGACGGCGCCCTGTTGGCGGCCCAGCTGGAAGCGTTGATGCCGCCACTCGCGTCGTACCAGAACAACGAAGAGTTGCCTGACCGGCAGGCACGCACCGCCGATGCGTTGATGCTGCTGGCCCAGATCGCAGCCAACTCCGGACACCTGCCAGGGCATGGACCGGCCACACATCGTCCTCACCCTCGACCACGACACCCTCGCTTCGGGGCTCGGCCGCATCACCCTGCCCGGACACACCGGCATGCTCTCAGCAGGGGATGCCCGAAGGTTGGCCTGCGACGCAGGCATCCTGCCCGCCGTGCTCGGCGGCCCCTCCCAGCTGTTGGACGTCGGCCGGGAAGAACGGCTCTTCACAAAACCCATCCGGGCAGCGTTGACGCTAAGGGACAAGGGCTGTGCCTTCCCCGGCTGCACGGCCGTTCCGGCAGCCTGTGAAGCACACCACATCCGGCCGTGGTGGGCCGGCGGCGACACCGCCCTGAACAATGCCGTCCTGCTCTGCCCGCATCATCACCGCCTCGTCGAACCAGACCCCGACCAGTCCGAGCACTCCCAGTGGCGGGTCCACCTAGACCCCGCCACCGGACAGCCCTAGTTCACCCCACCAGCACACATCGACCCCGACCGGCGCCCACGGCAACACCGCCGACACCTGGTCAACAGCATCAGGCTGGAACCCGACGACTACGTTCCGCGGGAGGAGTCTGCCCGGACACCGAACAGGCCCCCACGGCGACAGCACCCCGAGTGGGACGACCATGCCCAGACAGGGAAGCGGGTTCCAGGGGAGGACCATGCCCACACCACGGCCACGGCACCGCCGCCGCGGCGGGTCGACATCCCCAGAGCGCTGCTCGACAACGACTGGAACAACCACCAACCCGACCAGCACCACCACACCCGGGCAGCCACCCCGCCCCCGGCGCCAGCGGCGCTGCCCGGACAGGTCGGCTACACCAACCCCTGGCACACCCCCTGACCCTGCGACAGCACCCGCCCAGCCGCGGGAGGTCACGACAGGTGCCCGGCTCCTTCGTCGCGGGGCACTACTCGACCAGCGGAACAACACAACCGCTGATCGAGTAGGCCGCGAGGGACGAGCGGCCGTGTCGAGATCCGGCGACCGTTCCCGCGGACTTGGTTGAGGTCTCGACACGTGCCCGGCTCCTCCGTCGCGGGGCACTACTCGACCAACGGAACAACACAACCGCTGATCGAGTAGGCCGCGAGGAACGAGCGGCCGTGTCGAGTAAGGGGGCGGCCT
>JBDHZH010000036.1:0-28938 GCA_039811745.1 Arachnia sp. | reverse complement strand
GAGGTCCACTCGCCGGCGGCGACGCGTTGGGCGATCGAGGCCACCTTGGCGCCGCCGCCGGAGTCGGCGACGGCGTGGACGCGGCCCGTGGTGGCGACGTCGACGAGCACGTCGTCGAGGCGGAGCAGCACGTCGTGGACATCGGTGAGGCCCGCCGGGTAGGGGGCCTCGGGGGAGCGGCGGTAGTCGACGGAGACGACGACCATGCCCGTTGCGGCCGCGGTACGGCGTGCGGAGAAGTCGTAGACGTCGACATCGCCCGCCATGTGGCCGCCGCCGTGCACGAAGTAGACGACGTCGCTCGGTTTGCCCGGCCTCGGCACGTAGACCCTCACCGGCACCCGGCCGCAGCTGGCCTGCACGTCGGCGTCGAACACCTCGGCGATGCCCACCGCGGGCAGGGCGAACTCGTTCAGCCCGGCCAGCGCCGCACGCGCCGCCTCAGGGGTCGGCGCGACGTCGGCATTGGCCTCCACGATCGGGTTCAGCCAGTCCAGGTACGCCCGGAACTCTGGGTGCAGGCCCATGCGGGAACTCCTTACCGGGCTCTGCCCGAGGCGATCGGTTGACCGTGGCAGGGGGCGCCATCGCCGCCCGCGTGCCCACGATAGCGGGCGCGGCCGGTCGGCGTGGTCGACAGCGTCGTGAAGCTCGGCGCAACCATCCTCGGTGTTCGGCTTGTGGAGCGACATCGACGGATGACGGGGGGCGCCTGACGGGGGGCTCCGACGTGAGCGTCGACACCAGACTCGCTGGACTCCGTGGTTCGAGTTCGTCGACCCGGCCACTCGGGACAACCCGACACTCGGTACTGCCCCAACAGCCGGGCCGGGGCGCGCAGCCATCCAACCGAGTCCGGGCTCGGCCAGGGTCGTGGTCCGAAACCCGTATACCCCCGGGGGTATGTATACTGGACCTCGTGAGCATGACGGAACACGAGAAGAACCGACTGTCGGAGATCGGGCGGGCACCCGTGCTGGGCGCCGTCGCGGTGCCGGCAAGCGGTCCCGCGTACTGGCGAGCCGCCTGGTCCACGCGCCACACCGTGACCGCGCTGGCCGCGGGCAGCGTCCTGTACATGGTGTTGGCGTCCTCCGCCGCCGTCGGTGCCGCAGGAACGGCGCTGCTGGTGCTGGCGGCACTCATCGGAGGCGTCACCGTCGCCACCTATGTGCCTCCCAGGGGTGTCCCGGCGAAGGAGCACGTCACGGGCGGATCCTGCGCGATCATGCCGTTGATGATCATCGCGGTCGCGCCGTTCATGCTTGCCGAGGCGCCGGCCTCCGCCCTCAGCGCAGCCGCGCTGGTGGCCTTCTTCGTCGCCGCCGCGGCCAAGCGCATCACCGACCACGCATCCTGCTGAACCATCCGGGAAAGGGAAACAACCATGAGCACCATCGAACTGACCGCCGAGAACTTCAACGAGACCGTCTCCGCCGAGGGCATCACCTTCGTCGACTGGTGGGCCGACTGGTGCATGCCGTGCCGCGCCTTCGCCCCCACCTACGACAAGGCGTCGGAGAAGCACACCGACGTCCGCTTCGGGAAGGTCGACACCGAGGCCCAGCAGGGTCTGTCGGCAGCCGCCGAGATCTCCGCGATCCCGACCCTGATGGCCTTCCGCGATGGCATCCTCGTCTTCCGCCAAGCGGGCGCGCTGCGTCCGAAGGACCTCGAGGAGGTCATCGACGCCGTGAAGGCACTCGACATGGACGACGTCCGGCGCCAGGTCGCCGAGGCCCAGGCCCAGGAGACCGCCCAGGCCTGACACCAGCCCGTGGCCGTCCGATCCACGGTCGGACGGCCCGGTCACTTCCAGCAGGAGGAGGTTCGCAACATGGGTTACGCACTGCATGCAGAGGTGGAGCGTCCGTTCGACGAGACGCTCGCCATGGTGAAGGAGTCGCTCGGCAAGAGCGGCTTCGGGGTTCTCACGGAGATCGACCTCAGGAAGACGCTGAAGGCCAAGATCGACGTCGACATCGACGAGCAGGTGATCCTCGGGGCCTGCAACCCACGGTTCGCCCACAAGGGGCTCCAGGCCGAGGAGTCGCTCGGCCTGTTGCTGCCCTGCAACGTGGTGGTTCGGCAAGGCGACGGCGTCACCGTCGTCGAGGCGATCGACCCGGCGACCATGGTTGAGATCACCGGCAACCCGGAGATGGCGGCACTGTCCGCCGAGGTCGGCGCCGCCCTCCAGGCCGCCCTGGACAGGCTGGCCTAGCGCCGTCGCAGCAGGTAGGTGTCGAACATCCAGCCCTTCCGAGCCGCGGCCTCGCCGCGCACCCGGACGATCTCGTCCCTGACGTCGGCGAGCGGGCCGTTGATGAGGATCTCGTCGGCGGTGCCGAGGTAGGCGCCCCAGTAGATGTCGATGCCCGCCGGGTCGATGGCGGCGAACGTCTGTCGGCCGTCGAGCATGACCACGACGTCGTCGACGCCGTCGGGCATCCCTTCCCGCAGGAGCCGGGCGGGCGCGATCTGAACGGCCCTGCCCTGCCGGTTGAGCGGGATCCGGTGCCTGGCGGTCAACGCGTGGACGCAACTGATGCCGGGCAGCACTCGCAGCGCGATGGTGCCCCCTGCGTCGGCGACCAGTTCCTGCGCGATGGCCAGGGTGCTCTCGTACAGGCCCGGGTCGCCCCAGACGAGGAAGCCGCCGACCTGGCCCTCGGCCAGTCCGGCCGCCACGGCCTCGCCCCACTGGGCGCGACGCTGCTCCCGCCACAGCGCGACGGCGGCGTCGTAGTCGGGCGCGGTGCGCCACGGCCGGGGCGGGTCCGTCAGCTCGACCACGCGGAGCGGAGCGTCGCGGTGCCGTTCGAGGATGACGCGGCGCGCCTCGACCAGGTCGTCGTAGGTGCCCTCCTTGATGACGACGAACAGCACGTCGAGGCGCCCGATCGCGGCGGCGGCCTCGTGGGTTACCCAGCCGGGGTCGCCTGCCCCGATGCCGATCAGCAGCAGTTCGCGGGTCATTCGGCCTCGCTGGCGATCGCGTTCACCGCCGCGCTGGTGATGGCGCTGCCGCCGCGCCGGCCGTGCACGACCAGGTACTCCAGGCCGTACGGGTTCTCTGCGGCGGCCTGTTTCGACTCGGCCGCGCCGACGAACCCGACAGGGATGCCGATGACGCCTGCCGGCAGGATGCCCGTGTCGCGCACCACCTCCAGCAGCCGGAACAACGCCGTCGGCGCGTTGCCGATGGCCACCACGGCACCCTCCAGCCTCGGCAGCCACAGCTCGATCGCGGCGGCGGCCTTGGTGGTGCCGAGTTCCCTGGCGAGGTCGGTCAGCGCGGGCTCGCCCATGTGGCAGATCACCTCGTTGCCTGCGGGCAGCCGCGAACGGATGACGCCGCTGGCGACCATCTGCGAGTCGCACAGGATCGGGGCACCCGCCCGAAGTGCTGCGCGACAAGCGGCGACGATGCCTGGGCTGTGTGCGATGTCGCGGGGCAGGGCGGTGTCTGCGGCGGCGTGGATCATGCGGACCGCCACGTGCGCCACGTCCGGGGGCAGCGCCGACAGGTCGGCCTCCGCCCGGATCGTGCCGAAGGAGCGGCGATAGATCTCGGCGCCGTCGGTCACGTATTCGTAGGTGGGTGTGGTCACAGTTCCTCCTGATCGAGCACTTCGAGCATGCGGTCGCGGACGCGCCGGGCCCGGCCGGGGTCGTTGCCGACGATCGCGGCGACGGTGACGCCGTCGTGGGCGCCGGTGGCGGGTGTCCACGCGGAACCGGCCGTCGCCAGGTCCGCCCGGACGCAGAACGTGTGGCGCCGCTCCGCCTCGGCCGCCACCAGGGCGTTGACCTCGGGGGAGTCCGTGATCGCCATCGCGTACCAGGCGCCGTCGAGGTCGGCGGGCTCGAAGCCGCGCTCCTCCCACGCCACGGCTCCGTCGGCCGCAAGTGCCGCCAGCGTCGGGTGCAGTGACTGTGCGACGACGGTGACCAGAGCCCCGGCCGCGACCAGCGCGGGCACCCGTCGCCTCGCGACGCAACCCCCGCCCACCACGACCACCTTCCGGCCGGTGAGCAGCAGCCCGCTGAGGTAGGCCTGGGATCCGGCCGTGGTGCGGGCCCGCCGGGCGCCCTCGCGGTAGCGCTGCACGATCACCTCGGCCAGTTCGTCGCAGGGGCCGATGACGTCTGCGACGGTGACCGTCACCTCCGGGTGTGCCGAGGCCCAGGCGGCCGACTGTTCCTCGGTCCACGTCCGCAGCCGCCCCGGGAACAGGAAGTGGGGCATGACGACGATGCGGGTCGCGCCCCCGGCCAGGGCCTGGTCGAGTGCCTCGGGCAGCGAGGGCTGCGTGACCTGGATGAATGCGGGCACGACGCGGGCGTAGCCGCCGCCCTCCTGGATGATCCGGCAGAGCCGGACGTGGTCGGCGTTGGCGTCGGCGAGGCTGGTTCCGCGCCCGACCATGACCACCGTCACGCCGGACGGGTCATCGCCGTCGCAGGCCTCCGCGATCCGCTGGTGCACCGCAGCGAGCATCGGCGCCGGCGACCCCAGGTGCCTGGTGTAGACGACGGTGGCGTCGGGATGCGCGGCCCGGGCCGCGTCGATGGAGCCGGGGATGTCCTCGCGGACATGCCCGCCCGTGCCGATCATCAGCGGCACGACGACGGCGTTCCCGGACTCCTCCAGCACCGAGCCGAGGGCGTCGGTGATGGTCGGCGGGGTCAGCTCGACGAAGCCGGCCTCGACGCGGACGTCGGGCAGCAGGGCGCGGACGCGGTCGAGCAGGACGTGGGCGTTGCGCACACCGATGAGGTCGCGGGTGCCGTGGCCGGCCAGGACCAGTGGGGGCCGGGTGGGGGTCTGGTTCGTCATCTGTTCATCCAGTGGTAGTCGCGGGGCGTGACCATGACGGTCTCGCCTCCTCCGGTGGGCAGGTAGCGGGTGGTCGAGGAGCCGACCACGACGAGTGAGTTCATGTTCACCCATTCCGGGTCGAAGTCGGCCAGTGTCGCGCAGGTGACCTTCTGGCCGGGCCGGCACGCCTCCTCGACGACGGCGACCGGCGTCGTGGACGGCCGGTGCGCAGCGAAGATCTCCAGCGCCCTCGGCAGGTGCTTCAGCCGGGTGCGGCTGCGCGGGTTGTAGAGGACGGTCACCAGGTCGCCCTCGGCGGCCGCCCGGAGCCTGCGTTCGATGGTCTCCCAGTCGGTGTGCAGGTCGGAGAGCGACAGCGTGGCGTGGTCGTGGCCGAGCGGAGCGCCGAGGATGGCGGAGACGGCGAGGCTCGCGGTCACGCCGGGGACGATCTCGACGTCGATGCCCTCCGTGCCCTGCTCCAGGGTGGGGGAGGCCATGGCGTAGATGGCCGGGTCGCCGGAGCAGACCAGCGCCACCGACTTGCCCGCCCTGGCCTCGGCGATGGCGAGGGAGGTGCGCTGCTCCTCCGTCCCCATCCCGGAGGCGTGGACGGCGGTGCCGGGCCGGATCAGGTCGGTGATCTGGTCCACGTAGGGGCCGTAGCCGACGATGACCTCGGAGTCGCGGATCACCTGCTGGGCGCGCGGCGTGGTGAGGTCGCGCTGGCCGGGGCCGAGACCGACGACGGCGAGCCGGCCGCGCGCAGGCAGACGCCCGATGGCGCAGGTGGCGCCGTCGCCGCGCCGTTTGGGCACGATCAGGTCGGCCCCGCGGGCCAGCACGGAGGCCTCCGCGACGCTCGGCGTGCCGACGGCCCTGGCCGCGGCCTCGGACGGGTTCGGCACCTCGAGGGCCGCCAGCCGTTCCGCCGGGAAGGTCACGAACGGGACGCCGAGGGACTCGGCCAGTTCGATGAGCCCGGCCTCGTCCGACTTCGCATCGACCGAGACGATCGCCGCGAGCGACCCCGCGGCCAGGCCGGCGTCGGCCAGGGTCGCCGTCAGCAGTCCGCGCAGCGCCTCGACGGGGGTGCCGCGGTTGCAGCCCATCCCCGCAACCAGCGACTTCGGCCTGAGCACGACTGTCGGCAGCGCGTCCTCTGCCACCCTCTCGTCGCTGACGACGATGCCCGCGACGGGGTCCGCGGCATCCGGCGACACGTTCGGCGGCAGCGGCGGCATCGGCCACGGCCGCGCCCGGGTGATCGCGACGGGCTCGCCGTCGAGGACGGCGCGGGTGACCTGTGCGACGTCGCCCTCCCAAGCCCAGCCCAGGCCGTCCAGGGCGGGGATGCCGAGGGAGTCGGTCGCGGTGGTGACCACCGCCGTGGCGTCCAGGCCCCGGGCCAGCGTCTCGGCCAGCGCGTTCGCCCCGCCCGCGTGCCCGCCGACCAGCGGCACCACGAACCGGCCCGCCTCGTCGATCACGACGACGCCCGGGTCGGTGGCCTTGGAGGCCAGCATCGGGGCGACGATGCGGGTGGTGGCGCCGAGCGCCAGATGGCTGACGATCAGGTCGCACTCGGCCCAGGCCCGCGGCAGTCCGTCGGCCGCGCCGTCGGAGTAGCGGCGGGTGGTGGCGCCGAGGATGGTGTCGATGGCGTCGGCGCGGGCCAGGCTCGCCGCCCCGCCCGTGACCTGCCCGATGACCGGGGGTTCGCCTGCCCGGCGGGACGGGCGCGCCGCGGGGACGGCGCCTGCCACGTCGCCCGGCCAGGGGGCGTCGTCGGCGGAGGGATGCCTGTCGAGGATCAGCACGACGTTGGGCTCCAGCGGCTCGACAGCCCTGGCCTGCGCGGCGTCGAGCACGCGCACCCGTTCGTCGTCCTCGCCGAGGCGTTCGGCCAGGACGTACCAGCGCTCCAGGCCGTCGAGCGCCGCGGACAGTTCGCGGATGCCGTTGTCGGCGGAGGTGAACACCGCCACCTTGCCCGCCCGGCGCGCCAGCCGCACCGCCGGTTCCATCGGCCGGCCGTGCACGCTGACGACGGCCGCGTCGTCCCAGGGGAGGCCGACGGCTGCGAAGGCCGCCGCGATCGAGGAGACCGCCGGCCGCACCGTCGGTCTGAACCCGGCCGCGCGCAGGCGGCGGACGACCCCGAAGAACAGCGGGTCGCCGCTCGCGACCACCACGACGTCGGTCTCGGGCGGAAGCGACTTGATGCGCTCAACCGCCTTCGACAGCGCGCCCAGCACGATCCGGCGCACCTGCCCGACCCCCAGCGCATCCAGGTGTCTGGCTCCGCCGACGACGAAGTCGGCGTCGGCCGCCGCTTCGACCAGCGCCCGGTCCGGGGCCCCCAACAGTCCGTAGACCCTGATCATCTTGCCTCCCTGTGCAGCGTGTCCGGCCGCGGAACTGGCGGGGCGCCTGCGGCCTTCCGGTACTCGTGGCGGAACCCCGGGTGGTAGAGGTGGCTGCGGGTGTCGGACTCGGTGGCCAGTGCGGGCCCGACCAGCACGACGGTGTGCTTCCACAGCTTGTGTTCGCTCATCGTGTCCGACAGCTCGTCGAGCCGGCAGCGCAGCATCAGCTCGTCGGGCCAGGTGACCTGGTAGCCGACGATGCAAGGCGTGTCCGGGGCGTAGCCGCCTGCGAGCAGCTCGGCCTGCAGCGCCTTGTGGCGGGCCGCCGACAGGTACAGCGCCATCGTGACGCCGTGCGCCGCGAAGCCGCGGACCGTCTCCCGGTCGGGCATCGGCGTGCGGCCGCCCTCCAGCCGGGTCAGGATCAGGCTCTGCGACACCTCGGGGATGGTCACCTCGGCGTCCATCCGGGCCGCCGCGGCGGAGAACGCGGACACGCCCGGCACCGTGGAGTGCCGGATGCCGATCTCGTCGCAGATCCTGCGCTGCTCGGCGGTGGCGCCGTAGATCGACGGGTCTCCGGTGTGGACGCGCGCCACGAGCAGGCCCTCGTCCTTCGCCCTCCGGTACAGCGGCTCGATGCCCTCCAGCGGCAGACTCGCCGAGTCGACCACCTCCGCGTCCGGGCGGGCCGACGCCAGCAGGTCCGGGTGCACCAGGCTGGAGGCCCAGATGACGATGTCCGCTTCGGCGATGACCCTCGCCCCGCGCACGGTGATCAGATCTGCCGCGCCGGGTCCGGCGCCGACGAAGACGACCTCGCCGTCGGGTCGTCCGGTTTGCTCCTGCCGGCTCACAGCCTGCCTCCTGTGTGGGTCCTGGCCGGGGTCACCAGCACGGTCGAGAAGTAGGGGGCCCGCGTCGCGTCCACCTTCGCCAGCGGCACGATCGTCTCGTCCGGCAGCCCGACGTCGACCCCCAGACAGCCGTCGGCGTCGGGGCGGGCCTCGCGGATGCTCGCGAGCAGCGGTTCCAGGTGGCGGCCGCCCTTGTAGGCGACGACGGTGTCGGAGTTGGCGAGCGCCGTCGCCACCGTCTCCAGGCCCGCGGTCACCGGCACCAGCGTCAGCACCTCCTGCCCCTCCACCAGCGGGGTCAGGCTGGCGGCTGCCAGGGCCTGCATGGCGGTGATGCCGGGGATCACCTCGATCTCCACGCCCGGCACGGTGGCCCGCACGTGGTCGGCGAGGTAGGAGAACGTCGAGTAGACGCTCGGGTCCCCGACCGTCGCGAACACCACGGAATGCGCCCCGGCGGCGTATGCGTCGGCCGCGGCCTGCGCCGATGCCTCCCACGCCTGCCGGCGCTTCTCGTCGACGCCGCGGCGCTGCGCCATGCTGAACGGCACGCGCACGAGCCGGTCCGCTACCTCGGGGCAGGCCGCCAGCACGACCTCCTCGGCGCGCCCGACGTCGCCGCCTGTGTCGGTGTTCGGGACCAGGACGGCGTCGGCGGCAAGCAGCGCCGCGACGGCCTTCAGGGTCAGCAGTTCAGGATCCCCCGGCCCGACGCCGACGCCGGTCAGCCTCAGCGGGGTGGGGGTGTGCGTCGATGACGGCAAGGGAGCCTCCTCAGGTCCGCGCCCGATGGTTGGTCAACAGTGCGACGACGACGAGTATCTGGCTCCCGGATCGCTCCGGTCACAGTGGCGGGACCGCCCCGGATTGGCACCGGGTTCCTCGTCGTCTTCGCGTGGTGGACAGTCTGGCACACCCGTTCGAGCGCCCGCCCGGCGGGGTGGGCCGGGCGCCATGCGGAGCCTTGGTGACAGGACTCCACGAAAGTGCCCGTTCATGCACAGTCGTGCAGGAATGGCCGTTCTTCTGGAGTCCTGTCACCAAGGCGTCGAGTGCGGACCCGCGCCCGCCGTCGGCCGATCCCTCTGGCAGACTCGCCCCGACGACGGGAGGCCTCGGATGGCGATGGGCAGAAGGCAGGCGCGGGCGCTCGGGCTGGGGCTCGGGTGGTTGGCGGACCAGGCGTTCGGCGACCCGCGCCGGGGGCATCCGGTCGCCGCCTTCGGCAGGGCGGCGCAGCTGCTGGAGGCCGAGTGCTACTCCGATGACAAGGCACGGGGCGTCGCCTTCACGTCGGCGCTGGTCGGCGGCGCGACCGGCCTGGGCTGGCTGGCCGAGCGTGCCTGCCGCGGCCGCGCCTGGCCGACGGTGCTGGTCACCGCTGCCGCGACCTGGGCCGTGCTCGGGGGCCGGTCGCTGGTGCGGGAGTCGCGGCTGATCGCAGCCCACCTAGACGACGGCGACCTCGCGGCCGCCCGATCCAGGATGCCGAACCTCGTCAGCCGCGATCCCGAGTCTCTCGACGCCGACGGCGTGGCCCGCGCCACGCTGGAGTCGGTGGCCGAGAACACGTCCGACGCCGTCGTCGCGCCCCTGATCTGGGGTGCCATCGCGGGCGTCCCCGGCTTGCTCGGCTACCGCGCCGTCAACACGCTCGACGCGATGGTCGGCTACCGCAACGACCGCTACCTGCGCTTCGGCTGGGCCTCGGCCCGCCTGGACGACGTCGCGAACTGGCTCCCCGCCCGCCTCGCGGGGGTGTTGACGGTGGCGTCGGCGCTGCTGGTCGGCGGTGACGCGGCGGCTGCAGTGCGGGCGGTGCGGGAGCAGTCCGGGCAGCACCCCAGCCCCAACGGCGGCGTGGTGGAGGCGGCGTTCGCGGGCGCCCTCGGGGTGCGGCTCGGCGGCGTCAACAGCTACGGCGGGGTCGTGGAGGACCGCGGCGAACTGGGCTTCGGCGAACCCCCGAAGCCCGCCGATCTTAGGCGCGGCAATCGCCTGGCCGTCGCGGTTTCGGCAGCCTCCGCCGTCGTCGCCGTGGGTCTAGCGCTGCTCGGGCGGCGTCGATGATCCTCATCCTCGGCGGCACGGCGGAGGCGCGAGTGCTGGCCGCCCGGCTCGTCGAGGCAGGCGAGCCGGTGGTGAGTTCCCTGGCGGGAGCGGTGTCGGCGCCTCGGCTGCCGCCCGGCGAGGTGCGGATCGGTGGCTTCGGGGGCGTCGACGGCCTGGCCGCCTACCTGGTGGGCCACGGCGTCGGACGTGTGATCGACGCCACGCACCCCTTCGCCGAGACGATCACCGCCAACGCCGTCGCCGCCTGCAACGCGGCGGGGGTGCCGCTGCTGCGGCTGTCGCGCCCGGGCTGGGGCGGCCGTCCCGACGCCGCGACCTGGCACTGGGTGCCCGGCATGCCCGGGGCGAGGGCGGTGGCCCAGGATCTGGGGGAGCGGGCCTTCCTGAGCGTCGGCCGGGGCTCGCTGCCGCTGTTCGACGGTTGGGCCGGCCGCTACGTCGTGGCCCGGGTCGCCGACGCCACGGACCTGGAAGTCCCGACAGCCTGGGAACTGATCGAGTCCCGCGGCCCCTTCGACCTGACGTCCGAACTGGACCTGCTCCAGAGCCGCCGCATCGACGTCCTGGTCACCAAGGACTCCGGCGGCGCGCACACGGCCGCCAAGCTGGACGCCGCCGCCGAGCTGGCGGTCGCCGTCGTCATGGTGCAGCGCCCCCAGGACCCGTCCGGCCTGCGATGCGTCGAGTCGGTCGAGGCCGCCTTGGCGTGGGCGCTTGGACGGTAGCGGTGACTCGTCAGTTTCCGCGTGGCAGGTGGGCCTGCATTCGCTCAACAGCTGCCGCCAGGGGATCTAGACGCCTGTCGATCGTCAGTTGCACGATCTCGGGGTTCGTGGCGAAGTAGTGGTGGGCCAGAAAATCACGCATGCCCGCGATGTTGCCCGGCTCGGCGGCTGTCGGTCCCGGGCTGAGCAGGGAAGTCTCACCAGGTCAGGAGCCGTGGCGCGGGTAGCCGGCGGAACGCCGGGTCGACGGTGACAAGGATGGCTCCCTCCACGATGGCCTGCGCTGCCAGGAGGCGATCGAACGGGTCGCGATGATCCCACTTCATGCCGCCCGCCAGGAGCGCGTGGTTGGCCGTGATGGGTAGGCCCGTGCCCTGGATGTCTGCGATCCGTCGTTCCCACGAGTCCAGGAGGCCGACGTCTGGGAGCTTCCCGATCCGGGTCTTGGTGCTGATCTCCATGGCGGACGCTGCCGAGACCAGCAATGTGTTCGTGGGATGGGCCAAGGGGCTGCGGACCGGGTCCGGGACCCGCTCGGGGCTGCCCAGGAGCCACAGGAGCACGTGGGTGTCGAGCAGGTAGGTCACTCCCATGCGGCCAGTTCCTGTTCGGGGAGTGCGGCGTCGAAGTCTTCGGGCACCTCGAAGTCCATCGTCCCGAAGGATCGGTGGGCGATGTCCACCGGGACCAGTTTCGCGATGGGCTGGTTGTTCCGGGCGATCACCACCTCCTCGCCCCGCTCGACGGCGGCGAGCAGGCTGGAGAGGCGGGTCTTCGCCTCGTGTGTGTTGACCATTTCGGACACGGATTGAGTCTACTTAGCTTAGTTGCTGGCGGCGATCGAATGGCGTGTTCGAACGTCGAGGGAGAAGCTGGTGTCAGAGGCACGGCGCACACTCGGGACATGTCCATGGATGTCGCGGAGGTGGAACGGGCCCTGCTCGCGCTCGATCGACGTGATCGCGCCGAGGTGCTGCATCGTGGTAGTCAGAGCCTCGACATGGACGATCAGTCCGCGGAGGGTCAGGCCGACATGGATGCGGCTTGGCGTTCTGAGAGTCGCCGCCGGATTGTCGACATTGAGAGCGGGAAGGTCGCGTTGCTCGACGCGGACGAGGTACACGCGCAGGTTCGCGCCAAACTCGACGCGATGCGCAAGTGACGCTGGCGCGTCGCCTTCATCCTGAGGCTGGCTCCGAACTGTTGGAAGCGGCCGAGTGGTACGAGGCGGAGCGCCCCGGCCTCGGTGGTGACTCCCTCTCTGAGGTTGGAGTTGCCGAGCTGCGCGTGCTTGATTGGCCGGAATCTGCGCCGGTGTTTCTTGGCTGGGATGAGTTCCCTGTGGTGCGAAGTGCCCGTCTGCGTGTGCCCCTTATCGTGTGCTCTACTACGTCACCGATACCAGTGTCGTGATCGTCGCTTACGCGCACCATCGGCGCAGACCGAGGTATTGACAGCATCGCCTCGACGGACAAGTCCCCTGTCGCGGGCCACGTCGTCGAGTCTGCGGACGGCCGGAACGCCGGCGGCGTGCTCGGTGGCCAGGTCGTAGGCGGTCTGCATGGCAAGCCAGGCGCTGGCGGTGCTGACACCGGCCTCCTCCAGACGCACGGCAAGGTTGGGGCTGAGCCGGGCGTGCCCGTGCAGCACGCGGCTCAGCGTGACAGGCGAGATTCCGAGACGCGCTGCGGCCTCCACGACGCTCAGGCCGAGATCGGCCAGCACGTCCTCCCGTAGGATCTCACCGGGGTGTACCGGGGTCTTCATCGCCATCTCACGCACTTCCTCATCAGTGATAGTCCTGATAATTCACCAACTCCACGCCGCCGTCCTCGACGAAGCGGAACGTCACCCTCCAGTTGCCGTTCACCCAGATGGAGCCTCGGCGGGTTGCAAGCGTCGCCCGGCGCAGGGTCGGCCAGCGACTGGATGACGCTCACGTTCGTCTAGTTAACTCGCTCAAGATTGTTAAATTCAGCAGCTCACGTTTGTGTTGCAGACGCCGTCGTGCCTGTTAGGTTTCTGTGATGGGGCCTGAGTTCGAGGTGGCACGGCGTGTCAGTGCAAGGTTGAATGAGCTGGTCCAGGTGGAGCCCGTGGTGGCCCTGCATGGTCCACGGTCGGTGGGCAAGTCGACTGTGTTGCGTCGATTCGCCGATGGCGTGGGTGGTTCGGTGGTGGACCTGGACGATGTCGAGGTGCGAGAGGCCGTTGCAGGGAACCTTGCTGCGGTCGTGGCGGGTGCGACTCCATTGTGTGTTGATGAGTACCAGCGGGTGCCTGAGATCCTGGACTCGATCAAGGCGCGCCTCAACCGGGAGGGAAGCCTGCCCGGGACCGCCGTGCTCACAGGGTCGACGAGGCAGGATGCCCTGCCGAGTACGGCACAGGCGCTGACCGGGAGGCTGCACTCGCTTACCATCTGGCCCTTCTCGCAGGGTGAGTTGGGTGGGGTTCGGGAGAACTTGCTTGAGGGCCTTGCCGAAGACCCGGCAAGTGCCGTTGCGCAGATTCCCGTTTCGACGACCACTCGTGAGGACTACGTCGATCGGGTGTGCGCAGGGGGCCTGCCCTTGGCGCTACGCCGCAAGGGTGCAGACCGGGCTCGGTGGTTCGATGATTTCGTGCGGACCTCGGTCGAACGAGACGCCTTGGAGCTGAGCCGGATCCGGGAGCGTGCGGCGGTGACTGAACTCCTGGCTCACTTGGCCGCCCAAACGGGACAACTGCTGAACGTCTCCAAGGCCGCCGAGATGATCGGCGTCAGCCGACCGACTGCGGAGGGGCACCTGAGGCTCTTGGAGGATCTCTTCTTGGTCGTTCGCCTGCCTGCCTGGGGCAGGTCTCTGCGCTCGCGTGTCAGCGTGAAGCCAAAGGTTCACATGGTTGACTCTGGGTTGGCCGCGCGCCTGCTGCGGCTGAATCCAGCAAAGCTCTCTGGGTTGGACCCGGCGGCGCTGACCGACTTCGGCCATCTGCTGGAGACCTTCGTGGTGGGCGAGGTGCGCAAACAGGCGTCGTGGTTGGCGGAGCCGGCCACGTTGGGCCATTGGCGGACCAGCGACGGGGCCGAGGTGGATCTGGTGGTCGAGTACGATGACGGTGCGGTGGTGGCGATGGAGGTCAAGGCGAACGAGCGTGCCACCGCTCGTGACTTCACAGGGCTCGCCCAACTTCGTGACCTTCTCGGGACCCGGTTCAGGGCCGGGGTCATTCTCGCTACTGGAACCCGTTCTTACACGTTCGCGGACCGTCTCCACGTGATGCCCATCGACCGACTGTGGTCACCGGTCGCCTCGGTGCGCTGAGGTGACTTCCTGGGCGGTGATGCTGCAGGTTCGGGTTGCAGAGAGGGCAGTCGGTAGGGAGCTCTCAAAGGGTCAGGAGGCGTCGCCGCGGGACCTGTGTCCTATCGGCGCAGGGCTTCGGTGGGTTGGATTCTGGAGGCTTTCCAGGAGGGTTGGAGGCCGGCCAGGGCGCCGACGATCAGTCCGATGGCGGGGGCTCCTGCGACGAGGAGCGGTTCCAGAACGGGCGTCCAGCCCTGGGTGACGGCGACGACGAGGATGGCGAGGATTCCGACGGAGGTTCCGATGATGCCGCCGAGGATGCCGAGGATGCTGGATTCGGTGATGATGTGGGCGAAGATGTGGCGGCTGCGGGCGCCGACGGAGCGTCGCAGCCCGATCTCGGGGGTGCGTTCCATCACCGCGACCAGGGTGGTGTTGGCGATGCCGACGGCCCCGATGAGCAGGCAGATGCCGGCCAGGGCGAGCAGCAGGTTGGACAGGTCGGCGTCGACGGATTCGCGGAGGCTGCGCGGGTCGGGCGGCGGCACGACCTGCACCTGGGAGGTGTCCTGCGGTGAGATGGCCCAGGGCACCTCGGCGGCCACCTGCTGGGCTGCGCCGGGCCTGGTCGCCACCAGCATCTGGGCCGCGTTCTCGCCGGAGCTGGTTGGGGCCTCCATCCGCTCCAGCGCGACCCCGACGGGGATGATCACCGAACTCAGCAGCTCGGGCATGCGGGTGGTGGCGTCGATGATGCCGATTACCTCGTAGGGCCGGCCGTTGATGAGGATGTAGGGCCGGAGCGCGATGTCCGGTAGTTCCAGGCGCGCCGCCGCGATCTGGCCGAGGACGGCCACTGGAAGGTTGTTGGTGCTGTGGAACTCGTTGAACAGGGTTCCGGCCGCGATGCTGGCCCCGACCGCCTCGAACAGGCCGGGGCTGGCGGCGGTGACGGGCGCGTTGGACTGTGGGCGGGTGGTGGGCAGGAGGCGCACGTCGTGGATCCCCTTGACCGGCCAGGAGTAGCCGGCGGCCTCGACGCCGTTGACCTGGGCGACGACGCGGGCGACGGATTCGGGGGTCAGTACGGGTGCCTCGGTGTGGTGGTCCTCGACGATCACGGTGGTGGCGGCGAGTGCGTCGAATCTGGCGGAGACCTGCGCCTGCGCGGTGGTGGTCAGGCCGAGGATGGTGACCAGGGTGCCGACGCCAAGGATCGTGCCGAGGCATGTGAGGATTGAGCGCGCGGGCCGGGCGATCAGTGCCGCGAGTGCCTCGTGGAACAGGTCGGCGGCCAGCAGCTTGGAGGCGGGCAGTCCCGGCGGCGGGTTCGGAGCGACCCTGGCCGCCCTACCCACCGCTGACCCTTCCGTCCATGATCGTCAGCGTGCGCTCCCCGCGGGCGGCGACGCCCGGGTCGTGGGTGATGAGGACGATGGTGAGCCCGTCGGCGTGGAGGTCGTCGATGAGGGTCAGCATGCTGGCCGCGGTGGCGGAGTCCAGGTTGCCGGTGGGTTCGTCGCACAGGATCACCGCCGGCCGGTTCACCAGGGCGCGCGCGATGGCGACGCGTTGCCGTTCGCCGCCGGACAGTTGCGACGGCAGCGCGTGTGCCCGGTGTGTCAGCCCCACCTGATCCAGGGCGTGCTCGGCCCTTGCCGTTCGCTGCCTGCGGCCCCCGGCCTGGTAGAGCAGCGCCAGTTCGACGTTCTCGGTGGCGCTGCGGTGGTTCATCAGGTGGAAGCTCTGGAACACGAACCCGATCCTCGCTCCGCGCAGGCCGGTGCGCTGGTCTTCGCTGAGGTGGGAGGTGTCGACGCCGTCCAGCCGGTAGGTGCCGGCGGTGGGGACGTCCAGCAGTCCGACGATGTTGAGGAATGTGGATTTGCCGGCCCCGGACGGCCCGACCACAGTCATGAACTCGCCCTGGTGGATGCAGACGTCGGCGTCCAGGAGCGCCGGGACGGGTGGGAATCCGGGGTAGACGCGGCTGACGCCGTCCAGTTCGATGACGGGGGCGCTCACGACGCGATCCCGACCTGTACCTCGTCGCCCTCGGCCAGTTCGCCGGCGACCTCGACGAAGCCGTCGCCGGACAGTCCAGTGGTCACTTCCACATCCCTGGCGCCCTTGGCGTCGACGACGGTGACCACGCTCCTGCCCTGGGCGTCCAGGTGGACGGCGGCTCGGGGGACGGTCAGTGTGGGGCCGCCGGAGGTCTTGAGCGTGATGGTGATCCGCACATTGGCCCCGATCCATGCCAGAGGCAGGGGCTCGGTGGGGGTGACCACCAGCGTCTCCTGCCCGGCGGTCTCCGACGTCCCCGACGTGCCAGACGTCCCCGACGTGCCCGACGTGCCCGACTCGCCACCTTCGGTGCCGGGGTTCGGGTTGCCTGCGGTCAGCGTCTGAAGGGTGCCGTCGGCGGCGTCGCCGGCGAGTTCGTGCGCCAAACGGGCCGGCGCGCCGTCGCGGGCCAGTTCCTGGAGCTGCCGGTCCGGGGTCGAGACCACGACGACGGGGTTCCCGGCGGCGACGACCAGTTTGGCCGTCGAGGCGTCCTTCCCCCTTGCCGTGGTGGTGGTCACCACGCGGGCCGGCAGGGACGGGAGGAACGCCACCTCAGAGCGGGGCAGGCTGTCCTGGGCCGGATATCCCGCCGCCTCGTACAGAGCGCCGACCGCGGCGGCCGTGGACTTGCCAAACTGGCCCCTGGCGTCGTCGATCTTCAGGCCTGTCTGCTTCAGCGCCTCCTGGAGCTGGGTCACCAGCGGCCCGGTGGCGCCGGGCCGCAGGTCCTCGTAGGCCGGCAGGTCGCCCAGGAGCGCGAGGACCGGGCGGCCGTTCACCTCGACCAGCAGGCCCCCGGCCTTGGCCTCGTCGCCCGCCCCGATCGGCGCCGCGGTGACGATGGCGGGTTCCGCCCCGAAGACCCGCCCGGCGAGCACGTCGACGGCGGCCAGCACCTTCACGTCGCCGCGGGTGACGACGGTGTCCGCCAGTTCCTGCTTCACCACGGGCGCGGTCAGGATGCTCGGCGGGGGTGCCTCGGCCATCGCGTCGCGTTGGGCGGGCGAGACCATGAACCGCGACGCCACCAGCCCGCCGAGCGCGAACACGATCGCCAGCGCCACCACGACCACCAGGACACGCAGCCTGCGGTCCACCAGTGCCGTCCCTCCGGTCTTGTGCCCCGCCGCCTGCCGTGCCAGGTCGGGCGTCGGCCCGTCGTCGACGACGTCAGCGGGCTCGGGGATGATGCCGGTATCCATCACTCAGGCCTCCTTGGCCAACTGGTTCGCGCGTTCGAGCGCCTTGTCGATCCCGGTTCGTTCCTCGGCCAGGGCGAGCTGGTTGTCCTCGATGGCCTTGCAGGGGCCCGTCAGAGTCGCCCAGCCTGTGGTGTGACTAGGGGTTTTGTGGGTTCGTTCGGCGTGTTGTAGCCGAGGGGACGCGGTCTCCGAGCGAGGATCGGAAATGGAACCAACCGCTTCCCATCTTGAAGGACCGCGTCCAGTGACATCTTGGGCTGTCACGGCCCCGGTGTCCTGTGTTCGCAGCCTGGCGTGCCGCCACCACCATCATCGAACTGTTGACTTTGGTGCCCGACCCGCGGCATGCCCGCGGGAAGCGACACCAGCTTCCAGCGGTCCTGGCTGTGATCGTCGCAGCGGTGGTTTCTGGTGCCACGTCGTTGGCGGCGATCGGCGCCTACGCCCAAGACGTTGGCGCCGACCTGCTGGAATGGCTCGGTCTCGGGTCGCAGGTGCCGTGCGAGCCGACGATCCGACGCGTCATCGAAGCACTGGACCAGGCCATGTTCGCCCACATCTGCGGTGCCTGGACCAGACTGCGAGCCGAACAGGTCAGCGACCAGCTCGTCATCGCCGTGGACGGCAAGACCGTGCGTGGCGCCCGCCACCACGACGACAAGGCGCCCCATCTGGTCGCGGCCCTGACCCACGACACCGGCCTCGTGCTGGGACAGGTGCAGGTCGACGCCAAGACCAACGAGATCCCGGCAATGATCGATCTACTACGCCTTATGGACCTCAACAATGTTGTCGTGACCGCTGATGCGCTCCATACGCAGACCAACACCGCCAAGTTCATCACCGAAGCCGGCGGTGACTACGTCCTCACCGTCAAGGCCAACAACCCGAAACTGCTGCAGGCGTTGAAAGACCTGCCGTGGAAGCATGTGCCCTCGATCAGCCAGGTCGACCGCAGTCACGGCCGCAGGGTCCGGCGCACCGTCCAGGCCGTCGAGGTCCCGGCCTGGATCGACTACCCCGGCACCAAGCAGGTGCTCCGGGTTCGACGGACCCGCACCCACCACGGCAAGCCCAGCAGCGAGGTCGTGTTCCTGCTGTGCTCCAAATCGATGCTCCAAGCCCAACCAGAACAGGTAGCCGACTGGATCCAGGGTCACTGGCACATCGAGAACAAGCTCCACTGGGTCAGAGACGTCTCCTTCGACGAGGATCGTCAGCAACTGAGGACAGGCAACGGCCCAGCCGTCATGGCCTCGATGCGCAACCTCGCCATCACACTCCTACGACTGGCGGGCTGGGACAACATCGCCGAAGCCTGCCGACACCACTCCAGACACCTCGAACGGACCGTCAAACTACTCCTGACAACCTGAAACCCGACTTTGACGACCCCCTGGCCCAGGACTGGCGGTCCACGTAGGGGCGCGCAGACCGGTGCAGACGGAATTGTGGCGGGCTCGCAGCCGACATCTCTGTCGAGGAGGGCAGTCGTCTGCCCTCTTGAAGGCAGACGAATGCCCTCAGGGTCCAGACTGCTGTCATCACGAGCTGTCGGCACCTATGCTCATGCGTAGCGCGGTCAATCGTGCGGCGCCGGGTTTCTATTGGGGAGGAAGGATGCGCAATCTTCTGTTGAAGGGACTCATCGCATCAATTGCGGCAACTGTCGTCATGGGTGTGTTCTCGCCGTCCAGCTATGCGGCAGGGAACTGTTACGCGGGCACGCAGACGGGGAGGGCCAAAGCATTCAGCTACTGCGAGACCGGAGCGGTGTGGGCCAACCATCACGTGAAGGCGAAGATCTACATCAACTCAGGCTACTCAACGTGGGCTACCGGTCCCTCGAAACCACGTGGTGCCTTCAGCTGGACTGGAGACTACACCGCGCAGGGCTACATCATGGATGGCCCGTGGGTCTGCACAATCTCTGGTGGGAACGAGGCTTGCCTCCGGTGAGCCGCCCGATTGGATCGGCCACAATCCTTCGAGTTGCCTCGGTGCTCCTGTTGGGGGTCGCGTTGTCGGGCTGTGGGGGTGGTGAACCGACGGGCGGACCCGGCTGGGCTTCGGAGTTCGAGAGGGCGAGGAGCGAGCAGTCTTCCGAGTTTGCGCAAGCGGTGCTCCGTGACGATGTGATCTCAGATATGGAGTACATGGAAGCCCAGGTCAAGTACGTTGATTGTCTGGCGGCCAGGGGGATACCCGGGGCGGAGTTTACGGACGATGGATCTTCCTCGATACCCGATCATGGCTACACGTCCGAACAGGTGACGGCTGCTCAGGACGTCTGTAATGACGAGGTTGGGTTCTCCGCTATCCAGTTCTTGTACTTGGCCGTCAGGGGGAACCCGGACAATGTCGATCCGAACACCTTACAGGCGGCATGTCTGGTGCGGAAGGGAGTGGTCGAGCCGTCCTACTCGGCTGCCGACTACAAGCGAGATGTGGAGACGTTCCTCAAGCTGGGCCTGGAGGGCAGGGATCTGGCTGGTGCCATCGACTACACAAATCATGATGCCGGCCCTGGCGCATTCTATGACTGCGCACAAGATCCGAGTTCGTAGCGGCCCCCGCCATCTGGGGACAGGAGCGTGGGCGATCACATGGTTGGGGTGAAGCAACTCTCGTTGGTACTCGTAGTTGGCGTCGCCATCCTCGGACTGGGGATCGGTCTCGGCCTCAGCATCGTCCGACCTATCGAGCCAGCCTCCCTACGCGTGGCCACGCCGTTGGACGTCGTTCCGGTCGAGCCTCGAAGGTTTGAGGATCAACGTCCCGTTGACGTCGTGGTGACACCCGGAACCACGGCCCAACTCAAGACGATGCGTGCTGGGATCGTGACTCGACTCGACGTTGCCCCGGGGGATCAGTTGCGTTCCGGCGATGCAGTCGCCGTGATCGACGACGCGCTGGTCGTTGCTCTGGCAACTCGGACGCCACCCTGGCGGGACCTCGTGATGGGTAACACCGGCCCCGACGTGGTGGCGCTGCAGGAGGAACTCCTGCGGCTGGGCCACAAGCTGACTGCAACGGGCCAGCTCGACCGGGAAACGCTGGCCGCCGTGGGAGATCTGTGGGGTGACGTCGAAGTCCCCACCAAGGTCCCTCTCGGCTCTTGGATTTGGCTCAACAGCAGTTCGGTCACGATAGCGTCGGTGGCAGCTGCGCTGGGCGGGAGCGTAGAAGCCGGGTCCGACTTGGCAGCCGCGGAGACGGCTCCGCCATCGGCCAGCGTTCAGGCGCCGACGGAGTCGGTGCCGGGTCGCAGAGTCCTTCTGGTGGATGGAGAACGACTCTCGATGGCTGATAGCCAAACCTTGGACTCTGCGCAACTCACGCGACTCAAGGGCACAATGGCGTTCCGGACAGCCCTGGAGCAGCAATCCTCGGGCTCCGCGCGTGTCGTTCTGAAGGGGGCGTGGATTCTGGAGACGCCCATCGAGGTGTATGGGGTGCCCCCCGCAGCGCTGGTCAAAGGTGTGGCGGGCAAGTGGTGTGTATCCACCACAGCGGGGATGGTGCCGGTGGAGATTGTTGCCTCGCAACTGGGGCTGTCGTTGGTGACGAGCGAAACCGCCATCACGGACGCGAGAGCGATACACAACGAGGGCGAGACGTGCCCTTGACAGCCACAGGCCTCGGACACCATTTCGCGGGTCGCCCATGGTTCTTCCGGGGTCTGAACTTCGACGCGGTCGAAGGCGAGGTCGTGTCGCTCATCGGGCCGTCCGGGTCGGGGAAGTCGACGCTCCTAGGCGTCATTGCGGGGCAGGTGGCTCCGGCGGAAGGGATCGTGGAGCGGCCGCTCGGTCGTGTTGCCTGGGTGTTTCAGAACCCCCATGGTGTCCCGGAGCGACAGGCGCTGGACCATGTCTGTCTGCCCCTGTTGGCATGCGGTACTTCGATCGCTGAGGCTGAGGCTCTGGCCATGTGTCTGTTGGAGCGGCTTGGAATCGCGCACGTGGCCGATGAGCCGTTCGCTTCGCTGAGCGGCGGGGAGGCTCAACGGCTGATGCTGGCGCGCGCGCTGGCTGCTGGACCAGCGCTCTTGTTGGTCGATGAGCCGACGGCTCAACTCGATCCGGCCAGCGCGAAGGAGGTCGCAGGCGTGCTCAACGGGATGGCTGGGTCGGGAACCATCGTAGTCGTCGCCACCCATGACATGGAGGTAGCCGCAAGCTGTACCCGCGTCTTGGATCTGGCGGGGTGCCACTGATGAGGCCTCGGGGACTGCTCCGGGAGATCCTTCGTGATATTGGATCAGGTGCGGCGAGGGTGCCGTTGCTGAGTGCCTTGTTGGCGGCCATCGTGGTTGGTGGAATCCTGATCGAGATGCTGTCGACCATCGGCATCGTGCAACACGCCCAACGGTTTCAGGAGTCGGGGGCCTCCGTAGTGACCATCCAGTCCCCCGGGAGTATCGACGGCGCCACATGTGAAGCCCTGAACAAGGTGGACGGCGTCAGAGCTGCGGGAGCGATTCGTCCCTACCAAGTCCCGCTTTCACCCGAGACACTACCGAACTCGGGCCTTGTTGCGTTCGAGACGACGCCCACCCTGCCGAAGCTCTTGAATGCGGATGGTCAAGGTCCGGGCATCTTCCTCTCGGAGGCGGCGGCCTCATCTCTAGGGCTTGTGGCCGGATCCCAGGTCACATTCAAGGGAGACGCGACGACGTTCGTTGGAGGCGTCTTTCCTTGGCGCGAGGGAGGCGGCAGGCGTCCCGGTTTCGGCTTCTCCGCCGTGGTTCCGATCGATGCCAGGAGCGCCTTCGACGAATGCTGGCTCGACATCTGGCCCAGCAACGATCAGGCGCAGGACTTGTTGCGCCTTACCCTTCTTCGCGACGACGCGGTTGATCCTCCCAAGATCACGCTGCTCAATTCGACTTTGGGCGCCTCTTTCGACGGGGCCGAACAGTTCCGCGGCCGTCCCTCGCGCTGGGCGTCCATAGGTGTGCTGGTCACAGCAGGGACCGTCGGATTTGCCGCGAGCTGGCGACGCAGGCTGGAGGTGGCCTCGGACCTGCACGTAGGAGTCCTTAGGGCCGATTTGCTGCTCAAGCATCTGGCTGAAGTCGTCGTCTCGGCGGGCATCGGCGTAACCCTCGCGTTCCCTGTCGCGACGCTCCTGGTCCAAGGGCTCCCGGTGTCGGACCGGCCAGCCGCGTTCGGTCTTGCGGCTTGCGTCGCAGCGGTGGGCGCCTGCGCCATGTTGCTCGGGGCAGCAACCGCGCTGACCCTCGCCCGCGAAAGCGCCTTCCTGCACTACTTCCGCAACCGGTGACGCTTGCCGAGTGCTGTCGGTCACCAACTCCTCAGGGTGCGCCTGCTTCGGTCACCAACGTTGTCAACACCCTGATGAGTTCTGGCAAGTCGGAGGTGGCGGTGTCGTAGACGCGTCGATCATCCACTACGGCATAGCCGTGAATGAGGATGTTGCGGAGGCCGACGGCATCGTGGAGCCCCGGGACGCGGGCTGCCGTGCCGGGATCGATTCGACGAAGTTACCCCAACGCTTCTCCGATGATCTCGAACCCGCGCTCAACTGCTCACCGGCGCAGAAGGTCGTCGCGGTACCCCTCCCAAGACATGTCGTCCAGGAACTGCAGGATCGACTCGGCGGCGTCGAGCGCGTCCCAGAGAAGCGCGGGTGAGTCAGGCTGCATAGACGTCAACAGCCTCACCGAACATGCGTTTGGTGAAGTAGGGATTGCGGACGGCGCGTGCCTCCACCAGGTCGACCTCGCGGTCTGTGATTCTCTCCAGCTCTGCTTTGAGTTCGAGGAATGGGGCGATCCCCGTCGGCGCGTCGTCGCGGAAGTCCACGAGGAAGTCGATGTCGCTTGCTGCCGGATCAAAACGGTGTGAGGCTGCTGACCCGAACATCCGCAGCCGGGCCACGCCGTAGCGTTCGCAGGCTCGCCGGATGGCGTCGTCATCGAGCCGGTATGGACCGTCCATTTCACACAGGATACTGGCCGGCCTCCCGTTTGGGCCGGAACCGTGTCTGGTCTGCTCGTCGTCGGATGGGAGGCCAGGCACCAGGGGCCATCCCCGTGGCTAGGTGTAGCGCGGATGACCGTAGACGGGCATCCGCGCTACACCCATTGGGGTGGCCGGGCAGTTCGTTGTCACAAACCGGCCTGCGATGTCATGCCGTCGTAGCAACGGACGGGGTTGCGGGTGGCTGAGCAGCGGCAGCGGCGGCGGGGGTTGACGTTGGAGGACATGGTGCAGATCGCGGTGGGGATCAAGCAGGGGTTCAGCGATCCTTGAGGGCGTTGGGGATCGAGCGTGGTGACGTGGCGGTGATGAGCAGCGTGATTGCGGTGGCAGTGAGCCACGTGACCAGGCCTGCCCGGACGAGGCTGGATGGGGTGGACGTCAGGTGTGGCCCCGCGAATGTGGCGACGATGCCAGCGGTGGTCAGGCCGAGAACCAGTCCCGTCCCGCTGAGGATGAACCACTCGGTGGTGTTGATCAGGTGTCGGTGTGTTCGTGTGAAACCGAGGGTGGCGTAGAGGCCTTCGCGGCTTCTTCTGCCCCAGGCGATGAGCGTCCAGGCGATGCCGACGGCGAAACCTGCGGCGTAGGGCAGCCATCGAGTGGGGCGGCTGTCGAAGCTGGTGGTCAGTGTGTGGCCGAAGCTTCCCTCGATGAGTCGGTGGGCGACTGTGACGGGTTGGCCTCCGGCTGCCAGGAGCGCGGGGAGTGCCGCCGCGATCGTCTCGGTGCTGGAGGGGTTGGTGGCGATGACGCAGTCTCCTGCTCCCGAGGCGGGAGCGAGGAGGATGACTCCGGCGGAGAGTTGCTCGGGGAGGATGGTGGTGTCGACCACCGTGATCTCGAGCACAGCGGTGGGGATGTCCGCCGTGTGCGTCGCGCCGTGGTCTGCGGCGAGGACGATGTGGTCGCCTGTGGAGAGCCCGAGCGAGGTGGCCGTCTCATCTCCGATGGCTGCAACCCAGGTTCCCGGATCGGTCATGGGTGTGGGGGCAACGCTTCGGGTGAGCCGAAGCATGCTGGCGGTTGCTCTTGTCAGGCTGAGTGGGATGCCGGGCGCGCGGTTGGCCCTGACTTTGATGGTGGTCGCGGTCATGGACGCAGCGCCGATGATCCCGGGAACCTGATTCATGGATTCACAGCTTGCAGCGGAGACGCCGGCTTCGGAACTGGCGACCAGCACCGTGCCTCCGGAGGCGATCCACTGCGTTTCCTTGCGTGTCAGGGTCGCGACCGCGACGGCGTCAGCGAGGCCGGTGCCAGCGACAGCCAGCGCGGTGAGAAGGATCAGCAGCAGGCCCGTGGCCCGTGAGGTGAGCGCGTTACGGATGCCCTCGGTGGCGACGAACGGCCAGTTCGTGGGTTGTTCAGGCATCGTCGTGGAGTCGGTGTCGGGCCAGCCGAAGGGTCCGGTCGCAGCGGCGGGCAACGGCGGGGTCATGGGTGACGACGACGAGCCCCTTGTCGGGACGGCAGTCGAGGAGGGCTTGGAGGACCTGTTGGGTGGTGTCGTCGTCGAGTTGCCCGGTCGGCTCGTCGGCGAGGATGAAGGGTGCTGCGCTGATGAGGCCGCGTGCGACGACCATGCGCTGCAACTCCCCGCCGGACAGCAGGCGGGCCTGGTCAGCCTCACGACCAGCGAGGCCCAGCCTGTCCAGAGCCGCCTGGGCCCGCTCGGTTGCGTCAGCCCTGGACAGGCCGCGGGTGAACGCGCCTAAGGCCACATTGTCGACGACCGAACGCGCCGGGAGCATGTTGACCGTTTGCAGCACCCACGCCACCGACGACCCGGGCGGCGCCCAGGCACCGTCGTCGTCGACGATGCCGACTCGGCCCGCATTCGGCGTCAGGAGTTCGCCCAACAGTGCGAGCAGCGTGGATTTGCCTTCCCCGGAGGGCCCCATGATCGCCACCGCTTCACCACGCGCGCACTGCAGCGCCACGTCGTCGAGGAGCGGCCGCCCCGTGTAGGAGAAGCTGACCCCCTCGGCCACTAGCCGCATGCCAGATCCGTCCGCACCGCTGCCGGGTTGACCAGCACAGTGACCAACTCGACGTCGCCCGCCAACTCAACGGTTCCCAGACCACCACCAACAGGTGTGACCTTCACCGCGGCCCCCGTGGCATCCGGGAAGACACACGTAGCACCGGTCGGATCGGTCACCACCGCGCTCGCCGGAACCGACAGCACTTCCTCGGCAGTGGGTGCCACCAGGCGCCCCGCACCCTCCGTCCCCGGATACAGCGCCAAAGCAACCGCCGCCGCGTCGGATGCGTCGACGATCTGCTTGCCGCCCGCCACGTACTTCACGCTGGCCGCCCCGACCTGAAGCTGATACGTACCCGCCGGCAGATCGGCAGGTTCCGTCACGCCGATCCGACTGGTCGTGGGTTCGAACCGCAGGATCGACGTGCCCGGCTCGACCCGTGCCCCAGGCGGGACCAACACCGTGGCGACAGTCGGCTCAGCCTTCCCGACCCAGACCACATCGGCCGCGCGGAACACACCGTCGGCGGTCAACCCGGGGTGGCTCGCCTGCCATTTCGTCACCGCAGCCGCCGTCGCCCGGTCGAACGTCGACGACGTTGGGGCCTCGAAGCCCAACCCCGTCAACCAGCCCTGCAGCGCACCAACCGCCGGGCCGGTGTCGCCCAGACGAAGATCCCCGATCGGAGGAACCGGTGCAATCATCGCGAAGACCGGCTTGTTGTCCACCGACGCAAACAGGGACCCGTCCTTGACAGGACTCTGCACATCCACCTCCAGCGACGTCAGAACGCCACCAGCCGAAACAACAGCCTCAAGAGCAGTCGACTGCGCCGCACGCAACCCGACCGCAAAGCTCGCCGTGCGCTGCACCACAGCCGGCACCGCCACAATCGGCGCCTGAGGCTGATCCGACAGCAGCGGGCTACGCGCCGTCCTGTCGACAACCACCGCCCCACCGACAGCCAACCCCACAGCGAAACCGACGGCAACAACCCCGAGAAGCGCGCCCGTGCGCCCCCGCACCATCAGGACAACCCGGCCTGCTGGAAACAGTCAACCCCGGACTTGTCCAGAACCTCCCACGACACCTGCCTTGCCGCATCGCTTTCCGCATCGTCGGCCACGGTCCCACCATTGGTACGCAGGCAATCAACAATCACCGCCCGCTTCGCGCGGTAGGCGGCCTCCCGAGCCTCAACGCTGCTCGGCTGCAACTGATACAACTGCTCCACAAACTGAGAGTTCTCTGCCAGACACTGATCGCCCAACGCCTGCAGATCCTGTCCGCCACCGCCGGCAGTCGGGCTCCACGAATACGAGATGATCATCACGCCGGACTTGTCACTTGGCTGATCCTCCAAAACCTCGATCCCATGCGAACGCATGCAATCAATCGTCAGATTCACCGCCTGCTGATACTGCGCAAACGACACCTTGCCTGTCTCCAGCACAGCCAACTGGGCTTCGCTTGCGCCCGCGGCCCTGGCCTCCTCCACAACTGACACGGCAGAGGATGTCGGACCCTCCGACGGCGGCGTACACCCCCCAGCTAGAGCCACGAGCACGATCACGGCGGGAACAAGCCTCATACAGCGTAGAACTCCGCCTTGCTCAATCTGGGCGAGTTTGGCGGTTACGGCGTCGGTGGAGAGTTCGCGGGGCGTCATCGGCTCATCACCTGTAGCGCGAGTTCCCTGAACTCGCGGGTGTCGTTCCACTCGCCGTAGGCCGTCATCTGCTGCTTGGCGAAGGTGCCGGGGGTCTGTTCGGCCAGGATCCTTCCCGGGCCGAGTGCCTCCCACCGGGCGATCGGGTTGGCCAGGCGAAGGTCCATGAGGTCGACGCCGTCGCCGAATCGTTCCAGGAAGGCGTCGGAGACGTCGAGTTGGGAGACATCCTTGGCCGCGAGGTAGGCAAGGTCGACGTCGTCGGCGTCCTCGGGGTCGTTCAGGGCCGAGCCGAACAGCACCAGCAACTCGACGCCCAGGCGGGCGCAGAACTCCTCAAGCCCGGTATCGGCCTTGATCCGGGCCAGCAGTTCCGCTGCGCTTGGCATGAGCCACATCCTACCGGGAAGCCCTGGGTGGGGCTGAGTCGCGGCAAGGTCGCACTGTCTGTGATTGTGTGAATCGTCAAGGTATTCTTACTTCATGACGACGTACACCACGATTACGTCCAAGGGGCAGATCACGCTGCCCGCGGAGGCTCGGCGCGTCCTGGGCTTGCGCCCCGGCCAGAAGGTGGGGGTGCGGATCGAGGGTGACCACCTCGTCATCGACGCCCCGCAGGATATGGAGACGATGCGTCGGCGTCTTCGGGAGGAGGCCGAGGCGTTGGGTACTTGGGGCGGCGTCCCCGAGTCCGGGGATGGCTGGGCCGCCCGTGCGGATGACCTGAATGGCTAGCGTCGACACGAACATCATCCTGCGCTGGCTCCTCGACGACGTCCCTGAGCAGACCGCGCGCGCCGAGGCGCTTCTGTCGTCCGGGCCCAGGTTCACGGTTGACGACGCCACGATGATCGAGGTTGTCTACGTCCTGGAGAAGGTGCTTCGCCTCGGTAGGGGCACGATCGCCGCGACGATCCGTACCCTCCTTGCAGAGGGCAGCCTGGAGCCCGACCGCGACCATTGGGCCGACGTCATCGGCGTGTACGAGGGCCATCCGAAGCTGTCCGTCACCGACGTCCACCTTGCGCTGCGCGCGCGTGCGGCGGGCACGGAACTGTTCACCTTCGACGCCAAACTGGCGAACCAACTGGACTCGGTGACGCTGGCATGAACAAGTGGGAGCCAGAGCCTGGCCGCAGGGCGCCGATGGCACCTTCCGATGGACGCTCAAGCTCTGGCGCTGGGTGAACGGGTCCGGCGGTGGCGGCGGTGGATTCGGATCGTGGGCCCTTCCGGAACGCGGCAGCGATTCTTGAGTTGGACTCGGTGGAGGTCCCTGTGGAGGGTTTGGTCTGGGCGCGAGGATGGGTGGTGAAGTCCGACCTAGGTTCAATGCAGCTATCACCATTTCGTGGATCGAGTTCCGGTCCTTTCGGCCTGGTTGTGAATGTGCACCTCGATCCCGAGACCCGGTACGACTTTGAGGGGTGGCTGCTCGGCTCACGGATCGCTGTGACTCGAGTGCTGCCGTCAGATAGCCAATCGGAGCCAGCGTCGCGTTCGGTTGCAGGACTCAGGTCGTGGTCCTTCGCGGATTACGTGGCGATGCTTGCGGATGTGGAGGCTCAACCATGGTTCTCGCAACTGGTCGTGGGTGGAGTGGGGGACTCTGACGAGGAGACGGGTCGGCCTCTGAGCGATTGTCTGCATGTGAAGTACCTGACCGCAGAGGCCATTCGGTGGCTCGGTGCCCAGCCGGCTGGAGGCTTTCAACTGTGGCCGATGGTGAGTGAGGACAGGAGGGCTATTCAAAACCCCAGAACTGAATAGAGATCAACTAACGAATTACCGGCGCGTCAAGCCATAAGAAGGACCCGTGTTTGAGAGAATTGGGTTTCCAGACTCAAACCTCAAACACA
>JBDHZH010000035.1:0-29608 GCA_039811745.1 Arachnia sp. | reverse complement strand
CCAACGCCCCCTTCATCCCCCCGGCCAAGCCGATCATCGGCGACGAGGAGCGTGAGGCCGTCGATCGCGTGCTGCGTTCCGGCATGCTCGCCCAGGGCCCGGAGGTGGCCGCCTTCGAGACCGAGTACGCGGAGCACTTCAGGCTCGGGCGGGCGTGCGTGGCCGTGAACTCGGGCACGTCGGGCCTGCATCTTGGTCTGCTGTCGTGCGGGATCGGTGCCGGCGATGAGGTGATCGTGCCGTCGTTCACGTTCGCCGCGACGGCGAACTCGGTCGCCCTGACCGGTGCGACGCCGGTGTTCGCCGACATCGCGTTGGACGACTTCACGCTGGACCCGGCCTCGGTGGAGGCCTGCATCACCGAGCGCACGAGGGCGATCATGCCGGTGCACCTGTACGGGCATCCGGCGAAGATGGCCGAACTCCGCGCGCTCGCCGACAAGTACGGCCTGATGCTGTTCGAGGACGCCGCGCAGGCGCACGGCGCCGAGCTGGACGGCACCCCGGTGGGTGCGTTCGGCGAGTTCGCGATGTTCTCGCTGTACCCGACGAAGAACATGACCTCGGGTGAGGGCGGCATGGTGTCCGCGGCGAACGCCGAGATCGAGCGGAACCTGCGCCTGTACCGCAACCAGGGGATGCTGCAGCAGTACCACAACGAGGTCGTCGGCCTGAACAACCGCATGACCGACATCCATGCCGCGATCGGCCGGGTGCAGCTGACGAAGGTCGACGCCTGGACCAAGCAGCGCCAGGCGAACGCCGCGTTCCTGTCGTCGAACCTTGAGGGCGTCGTCACGCCGCCGGTGCTGCCTGGTGCGGTGCACGTCTACCACCAGTACACGGTGCGGGTCGCCTCCGACCGCGACGGCCTGGCGAAGGCGCTGAAGGACGAGTACAACGTCGGCTCCGGCATGTTCTACCCGGTCCCGAACCACCGCCTGAAGCCGTTCCAGCGCGACGTGCACCTGGCCAACACCGAGCAGGCCGCGCTGGAGTGCCTGTCGCTGCCGGTGCATCCGTCGCTGTCGCAGGACGACCTCGAGCGCATCGTCACCGCCGTGAACACGCTGGCGAAGGCCGGTGCCTGACGTGGCGAACCTGCGCGCCGGCCTGATCGGCCTCGGCATGATGGGCCGCCATCATGCCCGGAACCTGCGCTCCATCGACGGCGTCGACCTGGTCGCCGTCGCCGACCCAGCCGGTGACCCGCACGGCCTGGCCGGCGGGCTGGATGTCCTGCCGTCGGTCGAGGCGCTGATCGAGAAGGGCCTGGACTACGTCGTCGTCGCGACGCCGACGATGTTCCACGAGGAGGTCGGACTGCAGCTGGCCGAGGCGGGCGTTCATGCTCTCATCGAGAAGCCCCTTGCCAAGACCGCCGAGGGCGCCTGGAGCCTTGCGCGCGCCTTCGCGGACAAGGGGCTGGTGGGTGCGGTCGGCCACATCGAGCGCTACAACCCGGCCCTGCAGAACCTCCGCAAGCGGCTGGAGGCGGGCGAGATCGGTGACCTGTACCAGATCTGCACCCGTCGTCAGGGCCCGTTCCCGGCCCGGATCGCGGACGTGGGCGTCATCAAGGACCTCGCCAGCCACGACATCGACCTGACCGCCTGGGTGACCCAGCGCAAGTACGAGCTGGTCGCGGCCCGCACGATGTTCAAGGCCGGCCGCGAGTACGAGGACATGGTCTCGGCCACCTGCCAGCTCGAGGGCGGCCTCATGTCGAACCACCTCGTCAACTGGCTCACCCCGACCAAGGAACGCCTGACGATCGTCACCGGCGAGAAGGGCATGTTCGTCGCGGACACCCTCACCGCCGACCTGACGTTCTACGCCAACGGCACCGTCACCACCACCTGGGACGACATCGCCCAGTTCCGCGGCGTATCCGAGGGCAACGTCACCCGCTTCGCGATCGCAAAGCCCGAACCGCTGCGCACCGAGCACGAGAACTTCCGTGACGCCGTCCTGGGCAAGGAATCCGACATCGTGACCATGGAACAGGGCGCCCGCGTGGTCGAGGTCTGCGAGGCCATGATCACCTCCGGCCTGACGAACGAGTTCGTGCGGGTCAGCTGACGGCCACAACCCTCGGGCGCCCCTGCGTGATGAACACGCGGGGGCGCCCGAGTCGTTCCCGGGCCGGCATCGGAGCGGCCGGGGACGGCCCATCCTCTAGGCTGTACCCCGTGGCAAAAGTTCTGACATCCCTCCCCGTCGGCGAGCGCGTCGGCATCGCATTCTCAGGCGGCCTCGACACGTCGGTCGCCGTCGCGTGGATGCGCGAGTCCGGCGCCGTCCCCTGCACCTACACCGCCCATATCGGCCAGTACGACGAGCCCTTCATCGAGTCGGTGCCGGGGCGGGCGCTGCAGTACGGCGCGGAGATCTCACGGCTGGTGGACTGCCGGCACCAGCTCGTCGAGGAGGGCCTGTCCGCGCTGGCGTGCGGCGCGTTCCACATCCGGTCGGCCGGCAAGGCCTACTTCAACACCACCCCGATCGGGCGCGCCGTGACGGGCACCATGCTCGTGCGGGCCATGGCCGAGGACGACGTCTCCATCTGGGGAGACGGCTCCACCTACAAGGGCAACGACATCGAGCGGTTCTACCGCTACGGCCTCATGGCCAACCCCGCGCTGCGGATCTACAAGCCGTGGCTGGACGAGGCCTTCGTCACCGAACTCGGCGGCCGCGACGAGATGAGCCAGTGGCTGACCGCCCGCGGGCTCCCCTACCGCGACTCGAAGGAGAAGGCCTACTCCACCGACGCCAACATCTGGGGCGCCACCCACGAGGCGAAGACCTTGGAGGAGCTGAGCGTCTCCCTTGAGACCGTCGAGCCCATCATGGGCGTCAGGTACTGGGACCCGGCCGTCGCCATCGCCACCGAGGACGTCACCGTCGGCTTCGAACTGGGCAGGCCCGTCAGCATCAACGGGAGGCGTTTCGACGATGCCGTCGCGCTGGTCATGGAGGCCAACGCCATCGGTGGCCGCCACGGCCTCGGCATGAGCGACCAGATCGAGAACCGCATCATCGAGGCGAAGTCGCGCGGCATCTACGAGGCGCCGGGGATGGCGCTGCTGTGGATCGCCTACGAGCGGCTGCTGTCGGCCATCCACAACGAGGACACCCTCGCCAATTACCGCTCCGAGGGCCTGCGCCTCGGCCGGCTGCTGTACGAGGGCCGCTGGCTGGACCCGCAGTCGCTGATGCTGCGCGAGTCGATCCAGCGCTGGGTGGCCTCCGCCGTCACCGGCGAGGTGGTCCTGCGGCTGCGTCGTGGCGACGACTACACCATCCTCGACACCCGCGGCCCGCACCTGTCGTACTCCCCGGAGAAGCTCTCCATGGAGCGCGTGGAGGACGCCGCCTTCGGCCCGACCGACCGCATCGGCCAGCTCACCATGCGCAACCTGGACATCGCCGACTCCCGCGAGAAGCTGGAGCTCTACGCCGCCCAGGGCACGCTGCTCGCCAGCCATGCCGAACTCATCGGTCGGATCGAACCCGGGCGTTCCGCCGACATCGCGGAGCTTCTTCCCGTTGACGACGACGTCGAGGCGGCGTCCCTGCGCTCGGCCATGGACTTCGGCACCGACTGAGGTCGACCCGCGGGAGGTTTCGACCGTCGCTCGCGCCGGGGCGCTCGCTGGCTCAACCAGCGGAGTACGTTGATCGAGCCAGCGAGCGCCCCGGCGCGAGCGACGGTCGAGATCAACCGGCCACCCTCGTTGATCGAGCCAGCGAGCGCCCCGGCGCGAGCGACGGTCGAGATCAAGCCACTACCGGAACCAGCGACCCAGCTCCTCGACGACGCCGCCGTCGGTGAACGTGCCGGTGACGTGGTCGGCGACGGCCGTGACGTCGTCCTCCGCGTTGCCCATGGCGACGCCGCGGCCGGCCCAGGTGAGCATCTCGATGTCGTTGCGGCCGTCACCGATGGCCAGCACGTCGGAGGCGTGGATGCCGAGGTCGTCGGCGACGCGCTGCAGGCCGTGTGCCTTGTCGATGCCCTGCGGAGCGATGTCCAGCCACGCCGACCAGCCGATGAAGTAGCTCACCTCGTGCAGTCCGAGGTCGCCGACCTTGGCGCGGAACACGTCCTCCGGCGTTCCCGGCTCGCGGAGGACGACGCGGCCGACTGGCCGTGACATCAACTCCTCCACCGGTTCGACAGTCACATCGCCCTGGAGCTCACCGTCCGGGAACGGGCGGCTGACCCGCCAGTGGAGGCCGTCCTGCACGGCGATGCGCGCCTCGGGCACGCGGTCACGGATCTTGGCGATCGTCGGTGCCGGGTCGAACCGCTCCTCGAACACGATGTCCAGGGGCGAGTACTTGAGCACCATCGCGCCGTTCGACGACACGACCCAGCCGTCCGGCAGGCCGAGGTCCTCGAATATGGGCTTGGTGGCGAGCCACGAACGACCGGTCGACAGCACGACCGGCGTGCCGCTCGCCACCACCCTGCCGACGGCGCGACGCACGTCCCGCGGCAGGTCCCCGAAGTTGTCGACGAGCGTCCCGTCGATGTCCAGCGCCACCAGGCGCGGGGTGAAACTCGAATCCTTCTCCTTCAACACGCCTGAATCCTCGCACACCACTTCAAACAGACGGTGAACGCCCGGGGCCGGTGGGGTTCTCGCTGGTCGAGTAGTGCCCGGCGAGGAACGAGCCGGGCACGTGTCGAGACCACGACCAAGTTCCCGTGGACCCACACCAGATCTCGACACGCCTCCTCGTGCCTCGTCGCCTACTCGATCAGCGGAAACCGCTGGTCGAGTAGTGCCCCGCGACGAAGGAGCCGGGCACGTGTCGAGACCCCGGGCCAAGTCCCCACAGACCCTCACCAGATCTCGACACGCCTCCTCGTACCTCGTCGGCTACTCGATCAGCGGAATGCGGCACCTCGTGGTCTCGATCAGCGGTTGTGTAGTTCCGCTGGTCGAGTAGTGGCCGGCGAGGAACGAGCCGGGCACGTGTCGAGACCCCGACCAAGTCCCCGCAGACCTTCGCCGGGCACTACTCGATCAGCGGTTGTGCAGTTCAGTGCGCCGCCAGCACCTCACGGCCGCCGAGGTAGGGGCGCAGGGCCTCGGGGACGCGGACGGAGCCGTCGGGCAGCTGATGGTTCTCCAGCAGCATGATGATCACCCTCGTCATGGCACAGAGCGTGCCGTTCAGGGTCGCGACGGGCTCGGTGCCATTCTCGCCGCGGTAGCGGATGCCGAGGCGCCGGGCCTGGAACTGGGTGCAGTTCGACGTCGACGTGATCTCCCGGTATCTCGACTGGGTGGGCAGCCAGGCGTAGCAGTCGTACTTGCGGGCGGCGGACAGGCCGAGGTCACCGGAGGCAACGTCCAGCACCTGGAACGGGATCTCGAGGGCCGTGATGAAGTCCTTCTCGAAGCCCAGCAGCTTCTCGTGCCAGGCCTCGGCGTCCTCCGGCCGGCAGTGGACGAACATCTCCACCTTGTCGAACCAGTGGACGCGGAAGATTCCGCGGGTGTCCTTGCCGTAGGAGCCGGCCTCGCGCCGGAAGCAGGGGCTGAACGCGACGTAGCGCCTGGGCAGGGTGTCGGCATCGAGGATCTCGTTCGAATGGAACGCCGCCAACGCCACCTCGGAGGTGCCGACCAGATACAGGTCGTCGGCGGGCAGGTGGTAGACGTCCTGGGCGGCCTGGCCGAGGAAACCCGTGCCCTCCATCGCGGACGGCTTGACCAGGGCGGGCGGGATCATGGGGGTGAAGCCCCACTCGGCGGCCTTCGTCATGGCCAGGTTGAGCAGCGCCAACTCCAACTGCGCGCCGACGCCGGTCAGCACGTAGAACCGGCTGCCGGAGATCTTCGTGCCGCGCTCCATGTCGATGGCGCCGAGCAGTTCGCCGATCTCCAGGTGGTCCTTCGGCTCGAAACCCTCGGCGGCGAAGTCGCGGGGGGTGCCGTGGGTCTCGATGACGACACCGTCGTCCTCCCCGCCCTCGGGGACGCCGTCGATGACGATGTTGCCGAGCTGGAGCATCAACTCGTCGAAGCGGGCACCGGCCCCGTCGGAGGCGGCCTGGGCGGCCTTGACGTCCGCGGCGAGCTGCTTGGTGCGGCCGATCAGCTCGGCCTTCTCTGCACCCGACGCCTTCGCAACCTGCTTGCCCACCTGGTTCTGCTCGGCCCGCAGCGACTCGTAGGCGGCGATCCCGGAGCGCCTGGCCTCGTCGGCCTCCACCAACAGGTCGACGAGTTCCACGGACTCGCCGCGTGCGGCCTGGGAGCGACGGATGCGGTCTGGGTCGGTGCGAAGCCACTTCGGGTCGATCATGGGGCTCAGCCTACTCACGACGGCGACGTCGCGCCCGGGCGCCGGTCCCGGGTTGCGCGCCCTCCGGCGCTCCGCACATCAGCGTGGAACAATTCGACCATGTTCACTTGGCAGCGGGCACGGTTCACGGCCATCGCGACCCTGACGTTCGGCGTCGCCTGGCTGCTGTGGACGCTGCTGCTGCCATGGACGAGCGCCGTCGATGCGCTCTGGCCGTTCGCGCCGCCCACGGTGGAGAGCACGATCGGCCAGCTCAGCGCCGCCCTTGCCGTCGTCACGATGCCGCTGCTCGTGTACGGGACGATGCTGATCGTCGCATACAGGGTCGGCCGCAGGCAGCTGACCTCCCTGGGCGCCGCCCTGATGGTTGCGACGGCGCTGTCGTTCGGGGCGTCCCAGCTTGTGAAGGAACTGGTCGACCGGGCCCGCCCTGTCTCCCCCTGGGACATCCACTTCACCACCGGCGGCTCGTCGTACCCGTCGGGCCATGTGACGGCGATGGCGACGGCCGCGGTGATGTCGGTCGTCGTCGCCTCCGTGTCCAGGCGGGGCCGCAAGGCGCTGAAGTTGGCGCAGTTCATCGGTCCCGCGCTGGTCCTGGTGGTGGCCCTGGACCGGCTGATGCTGCAGGTCCACCATGTCAGCGACGTCATCGGGGGGATGCTGCTGGGCGCGTTCACCGCCCACCTCGCCTGTCTGCTGTGCGGGGTGTTCGCGCCGCATCGCTACGAGATCCCGGCCACCGGCGAGGGGCGGCGCGCGGCCATCATCTACAACCCCACCAAGATCGTCGACCAGAACATCTTCAAGCAACTGATCCAGCGCAGACTGCACGAGACCGGCTGGGAGCCGCCGATCTGGCTGGCGACGAGCCCGCTGGACTCGGGCCGCTCCATGGCTCGCGCCGCGCTGGAGTCCGGTGCGGACCTGGTCCTGGTCGCGGGTGGCGACGGCACCGTGCGGATCGTCAGCGGCCAACTGCAGGGCACGGGCACCAGGATGGCGATCATCCCGTCGGGCACCGGGAACCTGCTTGCCCGCAACCTGTCGATCCCCCTGGACATGGACCGAGCCATCGACGTCGCCCTCCACGGGCGGACTGCCGCCATCGACGTGATCCGGGTGAGTGTTCCGGGCCGCGAGCCGGACCACGCGCTGGTCATGTGCGGCGTCGGGGCGGATGCCGCCGTCCTCAACGACACGGACGAGGAACTGAAGGGCCGGATCGGGGTCGGCGCCTACGTCGTCGCCGCCCTCGGCCACATCCGCACCCGGCCCGTGACCACCACTGTGATGATCGACGACGGCGAACCGCTCGTACGCGAGTCCTCGCTCACGATGGTCTGCAACGTCAGCGACCTCCAGCCCGGCCTGACGCTGGCTCCCGCGGCGTCGGCCTGCGACGGCATCCTCGACATCCTCGTCGCCACCCCCGCCAACCAGGTCGAGCTGGCGGCGCTGGCCGCGGCCGTGGTTGCGCAGGCGCCCACGCCGTCGAACCTGGAACTGCTCACGGGTCGGACGGTGCAGGTCAGGCTGGCCACCGAGCAGCTCTACCAACTCGACGGCGACGTGGAGGGCGAGACGACGTCGCTGGCCTTCGAGGTGCTCCCCGGCGCCCTGCGGCTGAGGCTCCCTCGCTGAGCCGGCCTCAGAGCACCATCGCCGCTCCCCAGCCGGCCAGCAGCAGGGGGATGTTGAAGTGCAGGAAGGTGGGGATGACGCTGCCCAGCATGTGGTCGTGCTGGCCGTCGGCGTCCAGCCCGGCGGTGGGGCCCAGCGTCGAGTCGGAGGCGGGCGAGCCCGCGTCGCCCAGTGCGCCGGCCGTCCCGACAATGCTGACCGTCGCCAGCGGGGAGAACCCGAGCGCCAGGCAAAGCGGCACGTAGATCGCGGTAATGATCGGCAGCGTCGAGAACGAGCTCCCGATCCCCATGGTGACGACGAGGCCGACGAACAGCATCGCCAGTGCGGCCATGGCCTTGGAGTCCCCGAACAGGTCGGAGCCGGCCTCGACCAGGGTCTCGATGTGGCCGGTGGCCTGCATCACGGACGCGAAGCCCTGGGCGGTGATCATGACGAACCCGATCATCGCCATCATCCGCATGCCGCCGGTGAAGACCTTGTCGGCCTCGGAGACGGCGACGGTGCGGGTGGCCATGAAGATCGTCAACCCGACGAGGGCGCCGATCAGCAGCGGGTCCGCCTCCGTGCCGAGCGCCGTCATCCACGTCCGGATCACGAAGCACATGACGATCGCCACCACGGAGACGACGATCTTGCGCTTGGAGATCTGTTCCAGCGGCATCGCGGTGTCGTCGATCGGGGTCTGGATGTTGTAGTCGCGGGGCTTGCGGTAGGAGATGAACACCGCGACCAGCAGGCCCGCCACCATCCCGAGCGCCGGGATGCCCATGGCCGACATGATCGAGATGCCCTGGGTGGGCAGCCCGGCCTTGGCGATGTTGGCGAGCAGGATGTCGTGCAGGAAGATCCGGCCGAACCCGATCGGCAGGAACATGTAGGTGGTGACCAGCCCGAACGTGAGCACACAGGCCACCAGCCTGCGGTCGATGCGTAGCCGGTTGAAGATGCCGAGCAGCGGCGGGATCAGCAGCGGGATGAACGCGATGTGGACCGGGATCAGGTTCTGGCTCATCACCGCCATGGCGAGGATGCCGGCGATGATGCCCCACTTGGTCCACTCGACGGCTTGCGCGTTCGGGTGGTCGGGGTCGCCGAGGCGCCGGACCAGCCAGTCCGCGAGCAGGGCTGGCAGGCCGGAGTGCGCGACGGCCATGGCGAACGCGCCGAGCAGGGCGTAGGACAGCGCGATCTTGGCGCCCGCACCCAGCCCGTCCTGGAACGCCACCATCGTCCCGTCGAGGCCGAGCCCCGCCAGCAGGCCGCCGACCACGGCACCTAGGAACAGTGCGATCACGACGTGCACCCTGAGCACGGCCAACACCAGCATGACCAGGACGGCGATCAGTACGGCATTCAAGGCGGGCTCCCTCATTCCAACGTGCCAGCGCAGGCTACCGGACAAGACCGCCCCCGGCCCAGCGGTACCCCCGGCCGAGGGCCGTAGAATCGGCAGGCATGCCGATCCTGAACTGCCAACAGCTGATCAAGGCCTACGGGGCCACCCGGGCCTTGAACGGCGTCGACCTCGCGATCGAGGCCGGCACCGCCACCGCGGTGATGGGCGCCTCCGGCTCCGGCAAGACGACGCTGGTGCACCTGTTGGCCGGCATCATCAGCCCCGATTCCGGGACCGTTACCTACGACGGCCGCGACATCACCGGCCTGGACGACGCCGAGCGCAGCCGGCTTCGCCGCGAGGAGTTCGGGTTCGTGTTCCAGCAGGGCATGTTGCTCTCGGAGCTGACCGCCGTCGAGAACGTGGCGCTGCCGCTGATGCTGAATGGCGCCACGAAGACCGCCGCGCTGCCGCAGGCAGCGGAGTGGCTGGTCCGACTGGGGCTCGACGGCATGTTCGAGCGCCGCATCGGCCAGCTCTCCGGCGGCCAGGCCCAGCGGGTCGCCATCGCACGCGCCCAGGTCACCGGCGCCCGGGTCACCTTCGCCGACGAACCGACCGGTGCGCTGGATTCAGTCACGTCCCACGAGGTCATGTCCGCCCTGCTCGCCAACACCGTCGGGCAGGGCCGGACGTTGGTGCTCGTCACCCACGAACCGTCGCTGGCCGAGCGCTGTGATCGTGTCCTGACGCTGAAGGACGGCGTGATCGTCGCCGACACCCGGCCCGTGGGCGGGAGCAGGCCGTGACACTGCGCATCTTCTGGCTGACGTCACGCCCCAGCCGCCAGGGGCTGTCGACGCTGCTGCTGCCTGCCGTGGCGTTCGCACTGGTCGGGCTGCTGCTGTCCGTGGTCATCGGCGGCGCCCAGACGTTCTGGACCTGGGAGGCCTACCCCGGGACCGTCTACCAGTTGCTGGCCGTGATCGCGATCGCCCTGCTGGTGGTGCCGCTGCTGTCCCTCGGCGCCGCCGCGGCCAGGCTCTCGGCCAGGCGTCGCGACGACCGGCTCGCGACTCTACGGCTGATCGGAGCGACGGCCCGCACCACCGCAGCCCTCACCATCCTGGAGTCGGGTCTGGTCGCTTTCGCCGGGTCGCTGGTGGGGATCCTACTCGGCTACGCAGTCAGCCCGTTGGTGGGCAGGATCCGCTTCCGCGACGAGGCGCTCGGCACCGACGGGGTGATGCTGCCGGTCTGGGTGGCCGCGGCCGTGCTCGCGGCCCTGGTGCTGGTCGCCGTCGGCAGTTCTCTGGTGAGCCTCCAGCGCGTCATCGTGACCCCGCTGGGGGTGGTCCTGAACCAGGAGGCGCCCAGGATTGGGGCCAAGGGCATCCTGGTCGGCATCGGCGGCATCCTGCTGGCCTCGTTCCTGCTCGGCAACATGACGGCATTCGGCAGCATGCTGGCGGTGATCATCGGGTTCGGGTTGGCGTTCGGGATCGCGGTGCTGGTGTTGGACGCCGTCGGCCCCTGGCTCACTGCTGTGGTCGCCCGCCGGAAGCTGGCCCGCAGCGAGCGGCCCGCCGACATGCTGGCCGCCCGCAACCTGCTCGAATCGCCGCGGGCCGCCTGGCGCCAGATCTCCGGGGTCGCGATGTCGAGCTTCGTGGCCGTCGTGGCCGGCGCCGGGTTGGCACTGATCAAGGTCCTGGAGCGGGAGAACCTCGGCGCCGACGACGCGATGCTCGTCGCGGACATCCGCACGGGGGTGCTGATCACCGTCATCGGGACGTTCCTGATGGTGGCCTGCACGGTCGGCGTGAACCAGGCGGCACAGATCCTGGACCGCCGCGACGTCCTGCGCTCCCTTCACCTGGTGGGTGCGCCGCTGGCTGTCCAGGACGCCGCCCGCCGCAAGGCGGTGCTCTCGCCGCTGCTGCTCGCCTCGCTGGGTTCGGTGCTGGTGGCCGCCGTCGTGATGTTCCCGCTGGTCGGCACAGCCCTGCTGATCGCCCCCCTCACCCTGGGCGCGATCTCGGGCAGCGTGCTGCTCGGCATCGCTCTGGTGCTGCTCAGCCTGCTCGCCACGCGCCCCCTGCTGCGCAGCACCGCGACCACCGTCGGGGACTGAGCCGCGCAGGCGGTTCCGCAGGCCCCTAGGACGCGTCGAGGGTGGCCAGCCAGTCGGCGGCCTGCTCGAACTCGGTGTCGGAGAAGCCGTAGCCGATCTCCGGGCTCACGTGGTCGGCCCGCGGGTAGGAGCCGAGGAAGACGACTTCCCGGCAGATCCGGTGCAGCCCCATCAGCGCCTCCGCCATGCGCTTGTCGTGCAGGTGGCCCTCGGCGTCGATGTTGAAGCAGTAGCTGCCGAGCACCGTCTTGGTGGGGCGGGACTCGATGCGGCACAGGTTGACGCCGCGTCCGGAGAACTGCTCCAGGATCTCCAGCAGCGCGCCCGGATGGTCCTCGTGCATGTAGGCGACCAGCGTCGTCTTGTCGGCGCCCGTGCGCTCGGGCAGCACCCCCGGCTTGGCGACGTGGACGAAACGGGTGACGGCGCCGGGGTTGTCCTCGATGTTGTAGGCCAACTCCTCCAGCCCGTAGATCCTGCCTGCGACGCGGGCGCAGACTGCGGCGTCGTGCCTGGAGTCCGGGTTCGACACCTCCTCGGCCGCGCCCGCCGTCGATCCGGCCTCGACGACCTTGGCCTTCGGAAGCATCAGCGCCAGCCAGTCCCGGCACTGGGCCGCCGCGTGCCCGTGGGTGAGCACGTTCGACACGTCCCCGAGCTTCGTGCCGGGCCGCACATACAGCCCGAACTCGACCGGGATGACCACCTCGGCGACGATCCGCAGCGGCGACCCGTTGCCGAGCTTGTCCAGCGTCGCGGTCACGCCACCCTCCACCGAGTTCTCGATGGGCACGACGACGCCGTCGACGACCCCCGACCGAACCGCCTGCAGCGCCTGCGGGACGGTGTCGAAGGCCATGGCCTCCTCGTCCGAGAGCGCGAGGAGCGCCTGGTGGGTGAAGGTTCCAGCGGGTCCGAAGTATCCGAGCACGACAACAAAGGTATTGCATCGGACGGCGTCGGCCACCCCGCGCGGCCGCTCGTTAGGATTTGCGCATGGCCGGACCGCGACGGCGCGGCCCGTGTCCAGTCAACGCATCGCGACGGGGAGGGGGTGTGACGTTGCCCGAGCAGCCGACGGTGGACGCCCGCGACTCGCACCCGCACCTGGTCGTGCTGCTTGGCCCGGCGTTCGTGGCCTCCATCGCCTACGTCGACCCCGGGAACGTCGCCGCCAATCTGTCCGCAGGCGCGGAATTCGGCTACCTGCTCGTGTGGGTGCTGGTGCTCGCGAACGCGATGGCCGCCATCGTCCAGTACCTGTCGGCGAAGCTTGGACTCGTGACCGGGCAGAGCCTGCCGGAACTCATCGGCGACCGCCTGCCGCTGGTTCCCCGGCTGCTGTTCTGGGCCCAGGGAGAGATCGTCGCCGCGGCCACGGACCTGGCGGAGGTCATCGGCGGTGCGGTCGCACTGCAGATCCTGTTCGGGGTGCCGCTGCTGGTGGGCGGCCTGATCACCGGGTCGGCGTCGCTGCTGATCCTGGCGGTGCAGTCGACGCGCGGGCAGTTGGCCTTCGAACGGGTCGTGATGGGGTTCCTGTTCGTCATCACCGTCGGCTTCGTGGCCGGCCTGTTCTTCAGCCCCCTCGACCCGGGCGCGATGTTCCGCGGCCTGGTCCCCCGCTTCGAGGGGTCCCGAAGCGTGCTGCTGACCGCAAGCATGCTGGGCGCCACCGTCATGCCGCACGCCATCTACCTGCACTCCGCACTGGAACGGGACCGGCACGGCGTCGTCAGGGACCCGCGACGCAGGAGCCGGCTGCTCAGGGCGGCCAAGCTCGACGTGTCCCTTGCGCTGGTCGTCGCAGGTGGGGTGAACATCGCGATGCTGCTGGTGGCCGCGGCGTCGCTGCCCGGAGTCCAGGGCACGGACACACTGGAGGGCGCGGCGGCTGTGATCAGCACCCACCTCGGCCCGGGCGTGGGGGTGCTGTTCGGCGTCGGGCTGCTCGCCTCCGGGCTGGCCTCCACCTCCGTCGGCACGTACGCGGGTGACAACATCATGTACGGCCTGCTGCACACCCGGATCCCACTGCTGGTGCGCCGGTCGGTCACGATCATCCCCGCACTGCTGGTCCTGTCGGTGGGTCACAATCCGACATTCGCCCTTGTCCTGAGCCAGGTGGTGTTGTCGGTGGGCATCCCGTTCGCGCTTGTCCCACTTGCCTGGCTGACGAGCCGACGGTCCATCATGGGCAGCTACGCCAACCGTCCCCTGCTGCGATCCCTGGCCGCGGTGATCACCGTCGCCATCGTCGCGCTGAACGTGGTGCTCATCTGGCTCATCGCCTCGGGCCAAGCCTGATCCCGGGGCCGAGACGTGCCCCAGGGGAACGAGTAGGACCGTTGATTGAGCCAGCGGCCCGCGAGGAACGAGCGCGCCGCGACGGTCGAAATCAACCGGTAGGTGCCGCCGCCCCGGGCCGGACGAGGGTCAGTCAGTCGTTCATCCCGAGGCGGTCTGCGACGAAGTCGATGTCCTTGTCGCCGCGGCCCGACAGGTTGACGATGATGACGTCGTCCTTGGCCATGTCGGGGGCCATGCGCATGGCGTGGACCAGCGCGTGGCTGGACTCGATGGCCGGGATGATGCCCTCGGTGTGGCAGAGCACCTGGAAGGCGTCCAGCGTCTCGTCGTCGGAGGCGGTGACGTACTCGACGCGGCCGAGGTCCCGCAGGTGCGCATGCTGCGGGCCGACGCCCGGGTAGTCGAGGCCGGAGGCGATGGAGTGCACCGGCCAGGGCTCGCCGGCCTCGTTCTGCAGCACGAGCGTCTTCATGCCGTGGATCACGCCGGGCGAGCCGAGCGTCATCGTCGCGGCGTGCTCGCCGGGGGTTTCCAGACCTCGACCCGACGGCTCGACGCCGTAGATCTTCACGTCCCTGTCCTCCAGGAAGGCCGTGAACAGGCCGAGGGCGTTGGAGCCGCCGCCGACGGCCGCGACCAGCGCGGTCGGGAGCTTGCCCTCCTTCTCCAGGATCTGCCGGCGCGCCTCACGGCCGACGACGGACTGGAAGTCGCGCACCATTGACGGGAACGGGTCCGGACCGACGACCGAACCGATCGCGAACAGCGTCTCGGAGAAGTCCGAGGCCCAGACGCCGAATGCGGAGTCCACCGCCTCCTTCAGCGAGCGGCCGGCGAGGTCCACCGGCACGACCTTGGCACCGAGCAGCCGCATCCGCACCACGTTGGGGTGCTGCTTGGCGATGTCGATCGCGCCCATGTGGATCTCGCACTCGAGCCCGAGCAGCGCTGCCGCCGTCGCAAGTGCGACGCCGTGCTGCCCGGCGCCGGTCTCGGCGATGACCTTCTTCTTGCCCATGCGCTTGGCGAGCAGCACCTCGCCCAGCGTGTGGTTGATCTTGTGGGCGCCCGTGTGGTTCAGGTCCTCGCGCTTGAGGTAGATCCTGGCGCCGCCGAGCTTCTCGGTCAGGCGCTTCGCGAGGAACAGCGGCGACGGGCGTCCGACGTAGTCGGCGAGCAGTTGCTCGTACTCCTCCTGGAATGCGGGATCGTCCTTGGCCTCTGCGTAGGCGGCGGCTACCTCGGCGATCGGGGCCTCCAGGTGGGGCGGCAGGAAACGGCCTCCGTGGGCTCCGAAGAATCCGGCCTCATCAGCGGTGGTGAGCGAAGTCATGCGCCGAAGGTTACTCACACCGGCAACCTTCCGCCAACGTTCCCACCGCCGTCGTGAACACCGGGACCGAGAGCCCAACCATCAGAACCCCTCCGACGCTGATCGAGCAGCCGACGAGGGGCCCCATTCTGCTGATCGAGCAGGCCGCGAGGGACGAGCGGCCGTGTCGAGATCCGGTGAGCGTCCCCGGGGACTTGGCCGGGGTCTCGACACGTGCCCGACTCGTTCCTCGCCGGGCACTACTCGACCAGCGAAAACCCGCAACCGTTGATCGAGCAGGCCGCGAGGAACGTCCCGCGGGTTCGCAGGGACCCTCACCTGGTCTCGACCGCACCCAACGCGGCCACGAACTGCTCGAGGGCCCAATCGAGTTCGCGCTCCTCCACGACCAGCGGCGGCGCGACCCGGATGGTCCGGCCGTGGGTCTCCTTGACCAGCACCCGTCGTGCCAGAAGCCGCAGGGCGACGTCGCGTCCGGTGCCGACGGCCGGATCGATGTCGATGCCGGCCCACAGCCCGGCGATCCTGACCGCGGTTACGCCGTGACCGACGAGGGGCCGGAGCAGGGCCGCAAGATGCTCCCCCAACTCGATGGCACGCCGCTGGTACTCACCGGTGGCCAGCATCTCGACGACCCGCAGCCCGACGGCGGCCGCGAGCGGGTTGCCACCGAACGTCGAGCCGTGCTCGCCCGGACCGAGAACGCCCAGCACGCCGCGGTCGGCCACGACGGCCGAGACAGGCAGGATTCCCCCTCCCAGCGCCTTCCCCAGCAGGTACACATCCGGGACGACGCCCTCACGGTCACAGGCGAACGTGGGTCCGACCCGTCCGAGCCCGGACTGGATCTCGTCCGCGATGAACAGCACCCCGTGACGGTCGCACGCGTCGCGCACCTCACGCAGGTAGCCGACGGGCGGGACGATGACGCCTGCCTCACCCTGGATGGGCTCGATCAGCACCGCCGCCGTCGCGGGCGTGATCGCGGCCTCGATGGCGGCGGCGTCGCCGTACGGGACGGGCACGAAGCCGGGGGCGAAGGGGCCGAAGTCGTTCCTGGCGACCGGGTCGTCGCTGAACCCGACGATGGTGGTGGTGCGGCCGTGGAAGTTGCCGTCGGCGACGACGATCTCGGCCGCCCCGGAAGGCACGCCCTTCACGCGGTACGCCCACGCCCTGGCGACCTTGATGCCGGTCTCGACCGCCTCGGCACCCGAGTTCATCGGCAGCACCATGTCCTTGCCGCACAGCCGTGCCAGCGCCTCGGCGAACGGCCCGAGCCGGTCGCTGTGGAAGGCCCGGCTGGTCAGCGTGACTCGGCCGAGCTGCTCGGTTGCGGCCGCCACCAGTGCCGGGTGCCTGTGCCCGAAGTTCAGCGCCGAATAGGCGGCCAGCAGGTCCAGGTACGAGACGCCGTCGACATCGGTGACCCAGGCACCTTCGGCCTCGGCGATCACCACCGGCAGCGGTGCATAGTTGTGCGCCAGGTGCTCGTCCTCGACGCGGATCAACTCCGCAGTCAGGCCCCGGTCACTCATCGTCCCCCTCACCTTCTTCACCGCTCAGCCAGACCGGTTTCGACCAGTCGGCGGCTCCTTCGTCGCGGCCGACGCTCAACCAGCGGAACCAGCCCCGTTGGTCGAGCCAGCGAGCGCCCTTCGACAGGCTCAGGACAAGCAGCGAGCGTCGGTCGAGACCACCGGCGACAGTCCCCTGCCACCGGAGGTTCCGACCCGTCGGCGGGCTCGCGCTCAGCCGCCGGCCTTGCGGCGGAACTGGCGCTTGCCACCCACCTGGCCATGGGTGTGGCCCTTGTCGTCGGCGGCCTCGAAGCCCCGCTGGCCGGAATGTTCGGCGGCCTTCTTGCGCTCCAGCGCCTGCCGCATGGCTTCCTTGGGATCGACCGGGGCGTCGGAATCTGTGGGCTCAGTCATGCCTGAAAGCCTACGCCGCCCGCCGGGGGCCGGCAGGGATTCGGCCCTCAGGCGCTCAGACCCTCAGGCCTTTGGCACGCTGGCGGCCATGCGGGCGACGCCCTCGGTGATGAACGCCTTCGACGTCGCAAGGTTCATGCGCACGAACTGCTCCGCACCGGCTGCGAAGTCCTCGCCGAAGTTGAACCGGACGCGGCCCACCTCGTGGAACCGCCGGCCCGGATGGTCCAGCCCCAGCCGGGAACAGTCCAGCCAGGCCAGGTAGGTGCCCTCGGTTGGCTCGTAGGTGACCTCGGGCAGCAGCCGCTCCAGCTCGGCCTTCAGGTGCACCTTGTTGTCCGCGATGGCGACGGTGGCCTCCTGCAGCCACTCGCGGCCGCCGTCGAGGGCGGCGGAGTGCGCCAGGACCGCCAGGTGGCTGGCCGCGTCGGAGACGTGACCCGGCAGCCCGGCCAGGACGTCGTGCCCATCGGCGCCGGGGATGAGGAGCCCGGCCTTCAACGCGGCCAGGTTCCACGACTTCGACGCCGACGTCACCACGAACGAGCGCTCGGAGCCGGGCACCGTCGTGAACGGAACGTGGCCCGAGCCGGCCAGCGGCGCGTGGATCTCGTCGGAGATGACCACGACGTCGTACTCGGCGGCCAGTCGCGCCAGCTCCGTCAACTCCTCGCGGGTGTGGACGACGCCGGTCGGGTTGTGCGGGGAGCAGAGCAGCATCGCCTTGGGCCTGGCCGTCGCGAACGCCTCAGCCAACGCAGGCAGGTCCAGCCGTCCCTCGACGGTCATCGGCACGGCCACCAGCCGACGCCCGGTGCCGCGAACCACCGAGTGGAACGGCGGATACACCGGCGGGTTGATGACGACGCCGTCGCCGGGCTCCGTCACGGCCACGGTCAGTTCACGGACACCCTGCATGACGTCGCCGGACAGCTTGATGTCGGCCGCATCCAGCCGCCAGTCCCACATCCACGTCGCGAACCGGGCGAACGACTCCTGGTAGAACGGCAGTTCGGGGTAGCCGAGGTCGCCGTCGGAGATGGCCCGCTCGAGCCGCTCGACGACGGCGGGTGCCGGCTGGACGTCCATCTCGGCGACGAACATCGGCAGCACGTCCGGCTCGAATCGGCTCCACTTGATGGAGGTGCGGCGGCGGAGGATGGCGGGGTCGACGTCGAAGATGGACATGGGTCCATCCTGCCGCAGACCCATCCGTCGCACAGCACCGGCCGGGTCCAGTTCGCGCCCGGCGGATGCCAGAGGCTCAGCGCCCGTCGCGGTACTCGGCGATGCGACGCTGCTGCTCGGCCGCGCTCACGCCCGGGCCGTCCCAGGTGAGGGCGAGCCTCCCCTTCGCCACCTGGTTCAGCACGAACGGCGGGATCTGCGAGACCAATCGCGTCAGCAGCCGGAGGTAGCCGTCGACGGCGCTGGGCGCGAGGGTCCCGCGGACGGACACGAGGACGGAGTCACCCTCCAGCCACAGGTTCTCCATCTCGGGGATGTCCAGGCCCTTCAGGAACTCCATCATGCGGGGGTGGACGACATCGTGGGTGAATCTCGCATTCGAGCCGTGGACGGCCCACAGGCGGTTGAACTCGGCGTCCTCGAACTGTGTGTCCCGGACGAAGGCGCGGGTCAGGATGTTCTCGCGCCCCAGGGTGAGGAACGGGAACCGGGCACCAGGGATGCGCACCAGCAGCACCTGGTAGTCGTGGGTGGTCTCGTCGTCGCCGGAGCCGATCTTGTAGGTGTAGCGAAAGCCCGAGACCGGCAGTGAATCGAATCTCCCCTGGAATCCGATGGTGACCCGACGACCGTGCCCCCGCCCGAAGGGGCCGCCGGTGAATGTCTCCTTCATCCCGGGCCATGACTCGATGAACGACCACTCGCGGGCGGCCAGCCAGTTGCGCCATGCCCGCTCGTCCCGCTTCGAGAGGACGTAGTTGATGACGAGGAACGCCACCGCGGCGGCCGTGAACAAGACGGCGAAGAGCACCCCGCTCATCTCAGGCCCTTCCGTCCCTGGTGGTCTGTTCGGGCCCTCCCCGACGGCCGGTTCGTGCGAAGACCACGATGATCGCGACGGGGGCTGCGAACATCACGATCAGGACCAGGCCGAAGAAGCCGAGTGCCAGCACGTTCACCCGGTCATGATAGGCGGCGGTGTTGCGTAGGGTCATCCGTTCCGGCTCCGGGGAGCACCGGCCGGGCGCCTCGTCAGGTGGGATCGGGCGTGGCGCCGTACCAGGTGATTGCCGGCGGGCCGCTGCCCAGGCTACGGAGCACGAACGGGGGCACCAGCGACGCGATCTTCGTCAGCACCCGCAGGTAGTCGTCCACCTGCTCCGCGCGGAGCATGCGCGAGACGGCGAGCATGATCGAGTCCCCCTCGAACCAGATGGCATCCAACGGGAGCGAGACGGTCTTGAGGTACTCCATCATGCGTGGGTGGACCACGTCGTGGGTGAACTTCCCGTTGGGTCCATGCACGAACCAGCTCCGGTTGAACTCCACGTCCTCGAACGTGGTGTCGCGGACCAGCGCCCGGGTGATCGGGTTCTCGTGTGCCAGCAGGAGTTCCGGGAACGTCGCTCCCATCAGCTGCACTCTGAGGATCTCGTAGGAGTGGGTGGTCGCGTCCTGGCCCATGCCGGTCTGGTAGGAGTAGCCGAATCCGCTGACCGGCAACCCGTCGTAGACGCCCTGGAACCCCTCGTCGGCCTGCCGTGACGACCCCTTGCCGAAGGGCCCGTGCCGGAACTGCCCCACCATCTCGGGCCAGCGCCCGATGTATCGCCAGCCCCGTCCCTCGAGCCACGCCCGGCGGCGACGCCGTTCGCCGAGACCCTTCACGACACCCACGACCATGAGCACGACGACGCCCACGAAGAACGCGAGGAAGAGGGCCAGAAGCACCGGGAACATGGCGTCGTACATCCCGAAACCCATCTGGGTCCTCCTGATTCCGGCTCCTTGGGGCCTTGAGATCGGTGAGCGTGCCGGTTGGCTCCCGGCAGAGTACAGCGTCGCCTGGTCAGGTCCCGACCTTGGGCGTGGCGCCGTCCCAGGTGAGTTCGAGGCGTCCGCTCGCGTACTGGTTCAGCACGAATGGCGGCAGGTGCGACAGTGACCGGGTGAGCATCCTCAGGTAGCCGTCCACGACGTCGGGCGCCAGGTAGCCGTGGACGGAGACGAGCAGACAGTCGTCCTCGAACCACAGCGTCTCCATCTCCGGGATCTCCAGGCGCTTCAGGAACTCCATCATGCGGGGGTGGACGACGTCGTGGGTGAACTTCGGGTCGCCCCCGCGGACGTCCCACATCCGGTTGAACTCGGCATCCTCGAACTGGACGTCGCGCACGAACGCCCGCGTGAGCAGTGTCTCCCGGGCGAGCTCGAGCCTTGGGAACCTGGCGCCGGGGATCTGTACGAACAAGACCTGCCGGTGGTGCGTGGTGCGGTTCTTGCCCGAGCCGGTCGTGTACTGGTAGCGGAAGCCGCCGGCGGACTGCCCGTCGAAGGTCCCCCAGAAGCCGAGCGACGCCCGACGTCCCGATCCGACCCCGAAGGGGCCACCCCGGAACAGGCGGACCATGCCGGGCCACGATTGCAGGAATTCCCAGCGTCTGGACGTCACCCAGGACCGCCAGCGCTCGACCTGCCGGATCCACAGGTAGGTCCACAGGCCGAACATTCCGAGCGCCGCGACGACGAAGAGGATGAAGATCACGCCCCCGGGCTCCATCCGCATGTCCCTTCGTCTTGTTCGACCCACGCCGGGCCCGGACCCAATGGTGCCAGACCCTCGAGGACGCCCGGCAGCCGGCGGGCTTGCCGCCTCCCGGCCAATCGCGCATACTTGGGGGCGTCGCAAGGCAACGATGGGGCCATCACCCCGGAGCCGCCGGAAGAACGGCGAGTCAGCTCGCTCACTAGAACCGGCAGCGGCGGACATGAAGTGGGGTGCCGTGCGCACCCAAGGAGGGTGGTACCGCGGGCCCCGGGCTCGTCCCTTCGTCGAGAACGAGTAGACGAAGAGGAACCATGACCGCCCGTTACAAGTCCGTGCCGGCATCCGTCGACTTCCCCGCCCTGGAGCATGAGATCCTCGCACTCTGGGACGCCGAGGGCACGTTCGAGCTGTCCCTCGAGGCCAGCGCCGGCGGGCAGCACTGGACGTTCTACGAGGGGCCGCCCACCGCCAACGGCATGCCCGGCACGCACCACATCGAGGCGCGCGTCTTCAAGGACCTGTTCCCGCGTTTCAAGACCATGCAGGGCTACCACGTCGAGCGCAAGGCCGGCTGGGACTGCCACGGCCTGCCCGTCGAGCTCGCCGTCGAGAAGGAACTCGGCTTCTCCGGCAAGCCCGACATCGAGGCCTACGGCATCAAGGCGTTCAACGCGAAGTGCCGCGAATCGGTGCTGCGCCACGTCGACGCGTTCGCGGAGCTCACCACCCGCATGGGCTACTGGGTCAACATGGACGATGCCTACGTCACGATGACGCCGGACTACATCCAGTCGCTGTGGTGGGCCCTGAAGCAGATCCACGAAAAGGGTCTGCTCGAGGAGGACTACCGGGTCGCGCCGTACTGCCCGCGCTGCGGCACCACCCTGTCCGACCACGAACTGGCGCAGGGCTACGAGGACGTCACCGACCCGTCGGTCTACGTCCGCTTCCCGCTGATCGACGGCCCGCTGGCCGGCGAGGCGGACCTGCTGGTGTGGACGACGACGCCCTGGACGCTGGTCTCCAACACGGCCGTCGCGGCACACCCGGAGGTGACGTACGTCGTCGGCTCCAAGGAGGGCGAGAAGCCGCTCGTCGTGGCCGAGCCGCTGTTCGACGCCGTGCTCGGCGAGGAGTGGACGCGCGGCGAGACGTTCCTCGGCACCGACCTGGCGGGCTGGCACTACCAGCGGCCGTTCGAGCTGGTCGACTTCCCCGACCAGGATGCCCACTTCGTCGTGCTCGCCGACTACGTCACCACCGACGACGGCTCCGGCCTGGTCCACCAGGCGCCGGCCTTCGGCGAGGACGACATGGCCGTGTGCCGCGCCTACGGGCTGCCGTTCGTCAACCCGATCCGGCCGGACGGCACGTTCTCCCCCGAGGTCAAGCTCGTGGGCGGCCAGTTCTTCAAGGACGCCGACGCCGATCTCGTCGCCGACCTCGCGTTCCGCGGCCTGCTGTTCCGCAAGCTCGATTACCTGCACAGCTACCCGCACTGCTGGCGCTGCCACACCGTGCTGATCTACTACGCCCAGCCGTCCTGGTACATCCGCACCACGCGGATCAAGGACCGCCTGATCGCAGAGAACGAGGCCACCACCTGGTACCCCGACAACATCAAGCACGGCCGCTTCGGCGACTGGCTGAACAACAACGTCGACTGGGCCCTGTCCCGCACCCGGTACTGGGGCACGCCGCTGCCGATCTGGCGCAACGTGGACGACCCCGCCGACCTGATCTGCGTCGGCTCGCTCGCCGAGCTGGGCGAGCTGACCGGGCGCGACCTGTCCGAGCTGGACCCCCACCGTCCCTTCATCGACGACGTCGTGATCGAACGCGACGGCGCCACCTACCGGCGCGTGCCCGAGGTGATCGACGCCTGGTTCGACTCGGGCTCCATGCCGTTCGCGCAGTGGGGCTACCCGCACGCCCCCGGCTCCGCGGAGAAGCTGGAAGCGAACTACCCGGCCGACTTCATCTGCGAGGCCATCGACCAGACCCGCGGCTGGTTCTACTCGCTGATGGCGGTGGGCACGCTGGTCTTCGACGAGTCGTCGTATGAGAACGTCGTGTGCCTCGGCCACATCCTGGCCGAGGACGGCCGCAAGATGAGCAAGCACCTCGGCAACATCCTGGCCCCGATCCCGCTGATGGACACCCACGGCGCCGACGCGGTGCGCTGGTTCATGGCCTGCTCCGGGTCGCCGTGGCTGGCGCGTCGAGTCGGGCACGCGACCATCCAGGAGACGGTCCGCAAGGTGCTGCTCACCTACTGGAACACGGTCGCCTTCCACACGCTGTACGCGAACGCGGCCGGCTGGGCACCCTCCGGCGAGGCGCCTGCCGTCGCAGGACGGCACGTGCTGGACCAGTGGCTTGTCTCCGAGACGCAGACGCTGATCCTTGGCGTGACCGCGGCGCTGGAGGACTTCGACACCGCCCACGCCGGCCACCTGATCCAGGACTTCATCGACGAGCTGTCCAACTGGTACGTCCGGCGGTCGCGCCGTCGCTTCTGGGCCGGCGAGCCGTCGGCGCTGTGGACGCTGCACGAGACCCTCGACGCCCTGACGCGCCTGATGGCGCCGATCATGCCGTTCGTCACCGAGCGCGTGTGGCGCGACCTGTTCGCCGCCACCGACCCCGAGGGGCCCGCCTCCGTGCACCTGGCAACGTGGCCCGTCGCAGACGCGTCGCTGGTCAACGAGCCGCTGTCCGGCGCCATGGACGTGGCCCGCAGGCTCGTCGAGCTGGGCCGGGCCGCGCGCTCCGAGTCGAAGGTGAAGATCCGTCAGGCGCTTGCACGCATGCTGGTCCCCTCGGACCTGCTGGCCCGCCTTCGTCCCGAACTTGTCGACGAGATCCGTGCGGAATTGAACGTGGAGGCGCTCGACTCGTTCGCCTCCGCCGGCGACCTCGTCGACCATTCCGCGAAGGGCAACTTCCGCAACCTCGGCAAGCGGTTCGGCAAGCAGACCCCGCAGGTGGCCGCGGCGATCGCCGCCACGGATGCCGCCCGGCTGGCGCGGGAGTTGCGCGAGACGGGTGCCACTTCTGTGGAGTTCGAGGGCGAGGAGATCACCCTGGGTGCCGACGACGTGCTGCTCACCGAGCGGCCCCGCGAGGGCTGGTCGGTGGTCAACGAGCAGGGCGAGACCGTGGCCCTGGACCTGGAGCTGACGCCCGAGCTGATCCGCTCCGGCCTGGCCCGCGAGGTGATCCGGCTGGTGCAGGAGGCCCGCAAGGCCGCCGGTCTGGAGGTCTCCGACCGCATCCACCTGCGCCTGGAGGCCCGCCGCGACGACCTAGCCGAGGCAATCGCCCACCACGGGAAGCTGATCTCCGGCGAGGTGCTGGCCCTGGACCTCGTCCAGGCCACCGTCGACGACGCCACACACATCGACGACGACCTCGGCCTGCGGATCTCCGTCACCAAATCCTGAGCCCCCACTCCGCGCCCTTGGTCGAGTAGCGCCCCGCATTTCCGCTGGTCGAGCCAGCGAGCGCCAGCGAGCGACGGTCGAGACCCCAACCAAGTCCCCGCGGACCCTCACCAGATCTCGACACGCCTCCTCGTACCTCGTCGGCTACTCGATCAGCGGACAGGGGGTTCTCGTCGGCCACTCGATCAGCGGCTGCGAAGTTCCGCTGGTCGAGCCAGCGAGCGCCAGCGAGCGACGGTCGAGACCCCGACCAAGTCCCCATGGACTGTCACCGGATCTCGACACGGCCGCTCGTCCCTCACGGCCTACTCGATCAGCGGATGCGGAGCCCCGCTGGTGCGGGGGCCGGGCTCAGTGGGGCTGGTGACCGATGAGGCGGACGGCCAGGACGCCGTCGATGCCGCGGATGCGGGCCACCAGGGGCTCCGGGATTTCGCCCTCGACGTCCACGAGCGTGTAGGCCAGCTCCTGGCGGGACTTGTTCAGCAGGTCCTCGATGTTGAGGCCGGCCTCGGCGAGCAGCGTCGAGATCTGGCCAACCATGTTGGGCACGTTGGAGTTGACGATTGCGATCCGGGTGCCACCGTTTCGCGGCAGCACGGCGTCGGGGAAGTTCACCGAGTTCGTGATGTTCCCCTCCTCCAGGTACTGGCGCAGCTCCCGGGCCGCCATGACCGCCGAGTTCTCCTCCGCCTCGTGCGTGGAGGCGCCCAGATGCGGCAGCGTGAGCACCCGGGGCCGGGTGTTCAGTTCCGGCGACGGGAAGTCGCAGGCATACCCGCGCAGCCGGTCCGTCTCCAGCGCCTCGACGAGGGCTTCCAGGTCGACGATCGGCGCCCGGGCGAAGTTGACCAGCATCGCGGAGCGTTTCATCATCGCCAGCTGCTCCCGCCCGATCAGGCCGCGGGTGGCCTCCAGCAGCGGCACGTGCAGGGTCACGACGTCGGACCTCCTGAGCAGCTGCTCAAGGCTGGTGATGTGCTGGACCTGACTGGACAGCTTCCACGCGTGTTGGACGGTGATGGCCGGGTCATAGCCGAGGACCCGCATCCCCAGCCCGACGGCGGCATTCGCCACCTCGACGCCGACCGCGCCCAGCCCGATCACGCCCAGCGTCCGACCCGGCAGCTCGAAACCGACGAACTGCTTCTTGTTCGCCTCAACCGCTTCATCCATCGACGCTGCATCACCCCGGAGCCGGTGGGCATAGGCTGCGGCGTCGATGATGTTGCGGGCGGCCAGGAAGATGGCCGCGATGACCAGTTCCTTGACCGCGTTGGCGTTTGCGCCGGGCGTGTTGAACACCGGGATGCCACGGGCCGAGTAGCGGGCGACCGGGATGTTGTTGGTGCCGGCCCCGGCTCGCGCCACAGCCAGCACCGACTGCGGGATCTCGGCGTCGTGGAGGCTGGCCGAACGCAGGATCAGGGCATCGGGATCCGGCACATCGGGCCCAACCCGGTAGAGCTCGTCGGGCAGCTGGCTCAGCCCCGCGTGGCTGATTGCGTTCAGGGTTCGGATCGCGAAGACCATGTCGATTACCCGTTGCGCCGCTCGAAGTCGGCCATGAAGTCGATGAGTGCGCGCACGCCCTCGATCGGCATCGCGTTGTAGATGCTCGCCCGCATGCCGCCGACGGACCTGTGCCCGCCCAGCGTGGTGAGCCCCGCCTCGGCCGCCTCCGCCACGAACGTCTTGTCCAGCGCCGGGTCTGCGAGGAGGAACGGCACATTCATCCACGACCGCGCGTCAGGTGCCACCGGGTTGGAGTAGTAGTCGGAGGCGTCGATCGCGCCGTACAGGGCGGCGGCCTTGGCCCGGTTCCGCTCCGCCATGGCGCCGAGGCCGCCGAGTTCGGTGAGCCACTCGAGGATCAGGCCCAGCAGGTAGATGCTGAAGGTGGGCGGGGTGTTCAGCATCGAGTCGCTCGCCGCCATCTCGGCGTACTGCAGCACCGACGGCGTGGCCGGGCGTGCCCTTCCGAGCAGGTCGTCGCGGACGATCACCACGCACAATCCCGACGGGCCCATGTTCTTCTGCGCTCCGGCGTAGATGAGCCCGAAACGGGAGACGTCGACCGGCCGCGACAGGATCGTCGAGGAGAAGTCGGCGACCAGCGGGACGTCGCTGGCGTCGGGGACGTAGCCGAACTCGACACCGCCGATGGTCTCGTTCGGCGTGTAGTGCAGGTACGCGGCGCCGGGATCGACGGTGTAGCTGCCCGCGGCCGGAACCGTGTTGTAACCCGAGGACGCTTCGTCGGCGATCACCTGGACCTCAAGGCCCTGACGCTTGGCGCCCTTGATGGCCTTCGACGACCACTGGCCCGTGTTGAGGAAGCCGACGGCGTCGCCGGGCCGGGTGAGGTTCATCGGGATGGCGTCGAACTGCGCACTCGCCCCGCCCTGCAGGAACAGCACACGGTAGTTGTCGGGCACACCCATGAGCTCGCGCAGCAGCGCCTCGGCCCGGGCGGCACACTCGACGAAGGGCTTGCCGCGGTGGGACACCTCCATCACCGACATGCCTGAGCCCTGCCAGCTCAGCAACTCGTTTCGGGCACGCTCCAACACGGGGGTCGGGAGCATCGCGGGACCTGCCGAAAAGTTCCATACACGCACGGCGCCATTCTTGCACCCTCGATCGCCGGGCACCGCTCCGGCCTGCCGGAGCGGACATGGGGGCCCGCTCGGGTCCCGCCTACAGTCCGTCCAGGCACGGACCAGCCGTCTACACCCACTCGAAGGCCGGAGCGGGCCGGGAGCGGGTCGCCTCAGGCGGGGCCGAAGCGGAAGGCGCGGATCAGCTGGGTGATGCCGAGGATGACCAGCGAGAGGCCGATCAGCAGCCACAGGATCGCAGCACCCCAGACGGGGGACATCATGACCATGATGCCCGCGATGACGCTGAGGATCGCGTAGATGATCGCCCACACCTTGGAGCGTGCGTTGCCGAGGGTGGACAGGCCGACGATGCCCTCGACGATCCACGCGATGCCGACGATGATGCCGAGCAGTGCGGCAAGTGCCGCCGCGGTCGCCTTCAGGTTGGAGAACGCGATGATCGCGGCGACGAGGAAGACGACGCCGAGCAGCAGGTAGCCGAAGCGCGACCAGCCGCCGATCTTGCGCGAGAAGACGCCGACGGCCAGGTTCACGATGCCCGCGATGGCGGTGTAGACGACGATGATGCCTGCCACCACGACCGCGGTCTTCCCGGGCCAGACGAGGATCAGGATGCCGATGATCAGCGCCAGCAGGCCGCTGAGCCCGAGCATCGAGCGGATGCCGTTGGTGACCGCCTTCTCGGCCTGTGCGAGGTCCTGGTCGTATGAGCTTGTGGACATGATTCCTCCATGGTTGACAAAGCAGAATGTTCTTTCGTTGAAGCGTAATGCCGCCATGTCCGGTTCGGCGACGACGCGCCCAACTGTCACCCTCGCGGAGGGAACCCCGCCGCCCGCTCAGCTCAGGTCGACGGTGGCCTCGTGGTTCTCGATGCCAAGCTGGCGCAGGCACTCCTCCAGGACCCGCATGACCTCGACGGTGTCCGAGAGCGGCATGATGTGCGACTCCGTGTCCCCGGCCAGGACACGCTCTGTGACCTCGGCGATCTCGTGGGCGTAGCCACGGCCGGTCATGTTCGCCTCGATGACCCGGGGCAGCACGCCGCTGCGGTGGATGGACAGCGTCGTCGGGTGATGGAATCTGGGCTCGACCTCGACCCAGCCCTTGGTGCCGTAGATGGACATCCGGCCCGGGCCGTGTCCGTCGAAGCCGCAGGCGATGGCAGCGAGCCCCTCGCCTGCGTACTTGATGCTCATGGCGGCGGCGTTGTCGACGCCGTTCGGCGCCAGCCGGCCGACGCACTGGATGTCCACTGCGGTGCCGAGGAACGCCTGGGCGAAGGAGACGACGTAGACGCCGAGGTCCAGGATGGCACCCCCCGCGGTGTTCGGCGAGAACAGGCGGTGGCTCGGGTCGAACTCGCGGTAGGCGCACAGGTCGCCCTGCACGCCGAGCACATCGCCGATCCTGCCCCAGGCGATGACCTCACGGGCGGCTGCGATCGCGGGCAGGAAACGGGTCCACATGGCCTCCATGCAGAAGGTGCCCTTCGCCCTGGCCGCAGCCACAACCTCCTGCGTGCCTGCCAGCGTGGCCGTGAACGCCTTCTCCACGAGCACCGCCTTGCCCCGCTCGATGGCCGCCAGCGCGACGTCGCGGTGGTGGGGGTGGGTGTTGGCGATGTAAACGACGTCGACGTCGTGGTCGTCGAGGAGCCCGGCATAGCTTCCGTAGGCCCTGGGCACCGAATACTTCGACGCGAGCCGCTGCGAGCGCTCGAGGTCCCGGGAGGCGATGGCGATGATCTCGGCCCCCGGAACGTGCTGGAAATCGGCAGCCATCACGTCGGCGATCCAACCGGCCCCGACGATGCCCCAACGGATGGTGTCCATGGTTCAAAGGCTACCGGGGGCGCGGGACGATGGCCGGCGAGTACGGCCAACTCGACTAGTCTTGTCGCCCAGGGGCGCACAGGGAAGGAAGCGCATGGCACGCATCGTTCAGAAGTACGGCGGTTCGTCGGTCGCCGACGCCGAGTCGATCAAGCGGGTGGCGCGGCGGATCGCCCGGACACGCAGCTTCGGGCACGAGGTCGTCATCGTCATCTCGGCGATGGGCGACACCACGGATGAGTTGATGGAGTTGGCCCTGCAGGTGTCGCCCCGACCCAAGTCGCGAGAGCTGGACATGCTGCTCACGACCGGCGAGCGGCAGAGCGCGGCGCTGCTCGCGATGGCGCTGTCCGATCTGGGTGTCGACGCCGTCTCGTTCACCGGCTCGCAGGCGGGCGTCCTCACGACCCCCACCCACGGGAACGCCCGCATCATCGACATCACGCCCGGCCGCGTCGAGGCGGCGGTGCAGGAGGGCAACGTCGCGATCGTCGCCGGCTTCCAGGGCGTCTCCCAATCCACCAAGGACATCACCACGCTCGGCCGGGGCGCCTCCGACACCACCGCCGTGGCGCTGGCCGACGCGCTCGGAGCCGACTTCTGCGAGATCTTCAGCGACGTCGACGGCGTCTTCACCGCCGACCCGCGCATCGTGCCCTCGGCACGACCGATCACCGAGATCAGCTATGAGGAGATGATGGAGCTGGCCGCGTCCGGCGCCAAGATCCTCCACCTGCGCTGCGTCGAGTACGCGCGCCGCGAGAACGTGAAGGTCCACGTCCGTTCATCGTTCACCGACAAGCCGGGAACCTGGGTCAAGGCCCTGGAGGAAGTCAAGAAGGACACTGCCATGGAAGAAGCCATCATCACCGGCGTCGCCCACGACCGCGGCGAGGCCAAGATCACCATCGTCGGGGTGCCCGACCGGGTCGGCGAGGCCGCCACG
>JBDHZH010000034.1:0-29865 GCA_039811745.1 Arachnia sp. | reverse complement strand
CGCCTTCCTGATCGAGGACACGGGACAGCACATCGGATGCCTGCTGAACCCGGAGACCGTCGTGATGACCCGCACCGCCGGTGTCGAGGCGCGGCGCTCCTCCGGCGGGCGGCTGACCGGGGCCGGCCTGGCCGACGACCCGCTGCTGTTCACCGGCGGCGGCCGCACCGAGTTGAAGCTGGACCTGCTGTTCGACGTCGAGCTGGCTCCCTCGCACCTCACCGTGACCGACGTCCGGCAGATGACCCGGCCAATCTGGGCGTTGGCGGAGAACTCCGCGGAGGTCGAGCGGCAGTCCAGGCCGCCCCTGGTGATGCTGCTCTGGGGGTCCGCCTGGTCGGTGCCCGGGATCATCACCGAGGTCGCGGAGCGATTCGACCGGTTCGCCACCGACGGCTCGCCCCTGAGGTCGTGGCTGCGGCTGACCATGGTCCGCGTCGGCACCGCGGCCGACAAGGAGGGCGGCGAGGCCTGGGATCTCGCACAGCGTCTGCCCGCAGTAGACCTGACGGCACCGCCGGTGACCACCCTTCCCGTCACGGGCGAGGGCGAGTCGGTCGACGCGCAGCCGTCCGGCGAGGCCACGATCGCCCCGGCCCGGCTGGGCCTGCTGTCCAGGGATGCGTTCGGCATCGAACTGCTGTGGAAGGCGCTGCTGGAGTACAACGACATCGACGACCCCCTCGAGTTCTCGGGACCCCTCGCGGTGCCACCCGTCGGGGAGGGACCCCGATGAGACAGGTCCAGGGGTTGCCCGAACTGATCATCAGCCTGGCCGGGCGCAGGCTGAGCGCCGCCGAGGTGGCCCGGGTGGTCAGCATCCGCGTCAACTCGGCGCTGGCGCAGCCCACGCAGTGCCTGATCGCGTGGGCCACCGACGAAGGCCCCGGCATCGACCCGGCCACCGGCGACGCGCTGCGCGTCGAGATCGGGGGGCACAGGCAACCGCTGTTCACGGGCGAGGTGACCGTGGTCGAGCACAGCTACCGCGCCGACACCGGACGCCAGGTGCGCATCCGCGCCTACGACGCGCTCCACCGCCTGCGGAAGCGGCAGGCGAACCGGCTGCACCACGACACCGACCTGCACGACCTCGCCGCCACCCTCAGCTCAGGGATCGGGCTGAGCGTCGACGCGCCCTCCTTCCACCTCGGCGACGTCTACCAGTGCGCCCGCTCCGACCTGGACCTGCTCGTCGAGCAGTGCGCCCGCTTCGGCCGCTACCCCGTCGTCGACGGTGGCGTCCTGCGGCTGGTCGACCTCACCGGCGACGGCGAACCCATCCGCGTCGAGTACGGCACTTCGCTGCACGCGGCCGACATCGAGATCAGCCAGGAGCCGGCGTTCCGGGAGTCCGAGGCCAGCTGGTGGGACCCGGGCACGGCCCGGGCGGACACGAAGTCGGCGAGCGGCGAGGTCGCGGCGGCCGCGGTGAGCGCCGACGCGGCACCCTCCCGCGTGGGCGGCGGCGGCCCCCTGCTGCGCTTCGACGAGGTGGGCGCACGAGACGGGCTGGCCCAGGCCGAACTGGACGTGCGCCGGATGGGCGAGGTCACGGCGGTCCTGGTCGCCGAGGGTGATCCGGAGCTGCGGGCCGGGCGCAGGGTCGAGGTCCGGGGGGTCCGGGCGGCCCTGGAGGGCACCTACGTCATCGCGCAGGCCACCCACGAAATCAGCATCACCGGGTATGAGACCACCGTGAACACCCAGCCGCCGTCGCCGCCACGCCCCCGGCCGCGCGACCAGGTGACGCTCGGCGTCGTGGAGGACATCGACGACCCCGAGGACCGCGGCCGGGCGCGTGTGCGGCTGCCCGCCTACCCGGACCTGGCGACCGGCTGGGCGCCGGTGCTGCTGCCCGCCGCCGGCCGGGACAAGGGCGTCGTGGCGCTGCCCGACGTCGGCGACACCGTGCTGGTGCTGCTGCCCGCGCTCGACCCGGCACACGCCGTCGTGCTCGGGGGCCTGTACGGGGTGTTGGTGCCGCCGGTCGCCCCGGGAGGGGATCGCGGGGCGACGATGACGCTGCGCACCCGCGACGGGCAGCAGGTCACCCTTGACGGGCCGAGGAAGACGATCTCGCTGACGGACGGCGACGGGTCCCGGATCGAACTGGGGCCGGACCTGCTCCGGATCACCGCCGCCACCGACCTCCTCATCGAGGCGCCCGGCAAGGCGATGCGTGTGCGGGCGAGGACCGTCGACTTCGAGGAGGCGCCATGAGAGTGCTCGTGCTGCCCGGCGTGCTGCGTTGCGGGCACGACGGACTGGTGGCCAACGTCGCATCCCAGCACTGGGTCAGGATCTCGGGCGCACCCGTCCTGGTGTCGAACGACCCGGAGGGCCGCTCGATCTCGATGTGCCCCAACATCAGCACCAACACCAAGCAGTGCAACCACACGCTGGCGGTGACGACCGGCTACTCGGAGTTCGTCCGGATCGGGGGGCGGGCCGCCTGCCTGGACTCCGTCGTGGGCTTCACCGACGGCGTGCCCCCGTCGAAGTACACGGTCAGGGCCCCGGGCCAGGAGTTCGTGGGGGCGGACCGATGACGGATGCCCGCTACCGCGCCGCCGCGTTCGTCGTCGAGGGTTTCGACGACGGGCCCGCCGGCCTGCGCACCGACGCCCTCGGTCGGCTCGCCACCGTCACCGACGCCGCCTCCGTCAGGCAGGCGCTGTTGCTGCTGCTGAGCACCCGCCCCGGGGAACGCGTCAACCGGGCGGGCTACGGCTGCCACCTGTTCCGCCTCGCGTTCGAGCCCGCCGACGACACCACCGCGGGCCTGGCCATCCACTACGTGTCCCGGGCCGTCGAGACGTGGGAGAAGCGGGTCACGGTGCTCGGCATCGAGGCCGGCATCCCGGCCGACGACCCGTCGGTGCTGGAGGTCCGGATGCGGTACCGGGTCAACGCCACCCAGGCCACCGACCAGGTCGCCGTCGCAGTTCCCATCCTCGATGCAGGAGGCCGAACATGAGTATCCCCGTCCCCAACCTCGACGATCGCGACTTCGCCGACCTGGTGGCCGAGGCCCTGGAGCGAATGCGGCAGCGGGACCCGCAGTGGACGGACCTGACGGTGCACGACCCCGGCGTGGTCCTGGTCGAGGCGTTCGCGCACCTCACCGACATCCTGCTGTACCGGCTCAACCGCGTCCCCGACCGGCTGTACACCACGTTCCTCAACCTGCTCGGCACCTCGCTCGGCGCACCGGGTGCCGCGACGGCGACCCTGGAGTTCACCCGTCCCGGGCCCGGCGAGGCGTTGCGCATCCCGAGGGGCACCCGGGTCACCTGCTCGCCCGCGGTGCCGGGCGCTGCCGTGCCCGTGTTCGCCACCCTGGACGAAGCCCTCATGGCCGAGGGCGCCACGACGGTGAGGGTCGACGCCGCGGACGTGGTGCTCAACGAGGCCGTGATCGTGGGCACCGGCAGCGGCGGCCCGGGGCAGAGCTTCGCGCTGCCGGGGGCGCCGCTGGTCGCGGGGCCCGGCCTCACCGTCGGGATTCAGGTGCCATCCGCCGAGGCGCTGCCGAGCGGTCAGGCCGTGATGGTCGACGGGTTGCCGTTCCGGATCTGCCGGGAGGTGGGGGTCTTCGCCGACGCCGGGGCCGGCGAGCCGGCATACCGCGTGGATCGCAGCGCCGGCACGCTGTCGTTCGCCTGGTTCTCCGCCGGCGACGGTGTCCACCCGGGCGTGCCGGTTCCCGGCATGCAGGTGCGGGCCTGGTATCGCACCGGCGGCGGCGCGCGCGGCAACGTGGCGGCCGGCCGCCTGGTCGTCCCGCGGGACCCGCTGCCGGGCGGGGTCAAGGTGACCAACCCGGACCCGGCCACCGGCGGGCACGACGCCGAACCCCTCGCCGCCGCCCTGAGACGCGGTCCGCAGGACTTCCAGGCACGCGACCGCGCCGTCACCGCCCGCGACTACGAGGTGCTCGCCACCCGCAACGGCGGCGTCGAGCGGGCGTCGGCCCGCACCCGCCTTGAGGCCTGGGCGTTCGCCTCACCGGGCGAGGTCGAGGTGGTACTGGTGCCGCACGTACCGCAGGACCAGCGGCCGGGCGGCCGCGTCACCAAGGAGGCGCTGGCCGCCAACGCGCGCGAGGAGATCCGGTCCCAGGTCGCGGCCTTCCTCGCCGAGAGGGCGACGATCGGGGCGGTGCCCGTCGTCGGCTGGGGCAGCTACAAGGAGGTCGCCGTCGAGACCCGCGTGGTCGTCCGACCCGACGAGGACCCGGAGGCGGTGCGGGGCAGGATCATGGCACGGCTGACCGCCACCATCACCCCCGTCCCCGACCCGGGCGACGATGTGGGAGCCGGCTTCGGCCGTCCGCTGCGCGTGTCGAACCTGTACCGGGCGCTGGAGCAGTCGGAGCCGGGAGTGCAGTATGTCGAACGCGTCGGCCTGCGCCTGGCCGAGACGCCCGACGCCGACGCCACCGATCTCGTGCGGGCCGAGGGGCAGCAGGGCACGTGGTTCGTCGGGCAGAAGGACACCGTCTTCAGGAGCACCAACGGCGGCGACGGCTGGGAGGCCTGCGGCCACTTCGACGGCCAGGCGGTGCGCACCATCGCGCCCTGGCCGTCCGGGATCGCGCTCCGCGGGGCCGGCCGCAACCTGCCCGGGTACGTGGCTGTGGCCGCTGAGTCCGGGCCAGGGGCCCGCATCCACGTCAGCACCGATCTGGGGGGCACGTGGCGCCAGGTGGCAGAGCTCGGGTTCGGCGTCGCCGACCTGGCCTGGCTCGACCGCGGCGGCGTGCCGACCATCCTCGCAGCGGCAACGAAGGGGCTGTACGAGATCCCGCTCACCCCCGGCGCGGTGCCGGTCCAGAACGTGGTCGACGCCAAGCAGCCGGATCGCGGCTTCCAGGCGATCGCCACCTTCGTCGACCTGCGCGGGCGCGTCGGCGTGGCGTTGGCCGCCGAGGCGGCCTCGGGGATCTGGCTGTCCCCCGCCGCCGGGGCATCCGGGTCGTTCCGGATGGTACGGGCCCCGGGCGACGAAGTCCGGTCGCTGGCCGTCTCCTACGACGGCCCCACCGTCTTCCTCTGGGCCCCGCGCGCCGCACCGGAGGGGGACGGCACGGGCTGCATCAGGCTCGCGCTCGACGAACTCGGCAAGGTCGACGCCCCCACCCTGGCCACCCGCTGGGAGGAGTTCAGGAACGGCTGGACCGGCGGCAGCTGCTGGCAGGTCCACGTCGTCGGAGACCACGCCTACGCCGCCAGCCAGAGCGCCGGGGTGCTGCGTCTCCAGCTCGGCAAGCCCGACGCCACCTGGGAGCAGCCCGACGTCAACTGCGGGCTGCCGCTGCGGGACCGTCGCCGGTTCCATCCGCTGTCCTCGGTGTCCGGGGCCGAGGCGGCCGACGGGTCGCCGGTGCTGCTGGCGGCGGGGGCGGGCGGCGTCCACCGCTCCACGGACGCGGGGCTGACGTGGCTCGCCTGCGCGGCCCGCGTCGTCGACGACGTCGTCACGATCCCGGCCTCCTGGCTGTTCTGTTCTGGTGAGCACCGGGTCGAGGTGGTGCGTTCCCATGGCTAGGACGTCGCTGCTGGCCTGCCTGCCGGAGGTCTTCTCGTCGGCCTGCACCCCGGGCAGCCCCCTGGACGCGCTCGTCGCCGCCGCCGACGGCATGCAGCGTCCCGTCACAGACGTGCTGGACGACCTCGACGCCTGGTTCGACCCGTTCCGCGCGCCACCGGCGATGGTCGGCTACCTCGCCTCGTGGGTGGACCTCGGCTGGCTGACGCTGCCCGACCCGGAGTCGGCCGCCAGGTCGTCGCTGCCGCTCGGCAGCGCCCCGCTGCGGGACCTGATCGCCGAGTCGGCGGACCTCGCCGCCCGGCGCGGGACCGCGTCGGGTCTGATCCGGTTCCTCGAACTGGCCACCCGCACCAGCGGCTTCGTCGTCGAGGACGCCGGCGGCTTCCACGTCCGCGTCACCGTGCCAGCGGAGGCGCAGGCACAGCGGGCCACCGTCGAACGCATCGTCGCCGCCATCAAGCCCGCCCACGTGACGGCCGAGATCGCCGTCGCATCGGATCGCCCCAGCAGTATCCCGACCACGAAGGAGTGAGCACCAGATGAGCACCATCGCCCTGACCCTGTCCGTCACCACGGTCACGGTCGCCGAGGGACGCGCCGCACTGACGGCCTCGGTGACGAACAGCGCCCCGGTCCCGGCCCGGATCGTGCTGGGGGCGTTCGGCCCGCCCGACGGTGCCGCCTCCGGGGCGACCGCCTGGACAGGGATCGAGCAGCCCGTCCGCGACGTCGATCCCGGCGCGACGGTGCAGTACGCCGTCGCGTTCACCCCTCCCGCCGGGACCGCCGCGGGCAGCTACCCGGTGCGGTTCATCGCCTATTCCGCCGACCAGGCCCCGGAGGAGTACTCCGACCAGGCCAGGCAGGTCGACGTCGTCGTCCCTGCCGCTCCCGTCGCGCCCCCGCCTCGGAAACCCTGGTGGCCCTGGGTGGTGGCGGCCGCCCTCGTCGTGATCGTCGGCGTGGTCCTGTTCCTCGTGTTCCGGCCCAGGAACAACGTGCCGCCTCCCCCGCCTTCCGTCACGCCGACGCCTGCGCCGCTGACCAGTTCCCCCATCCCCTCGCCGACGCCGACCGTCGATGTCACGGCGAAGCTCACCGCCAACGCCTGGGTGGCCGTGGCGGTGGACGACGGCACGGGACTCGTCGCCACCCTGACCGACACCAAGCCGACCGCCATGTTCGGCAAGTCCGGCACGCTCTCGGGTTCCGGCGGCTGCAACGGCTACTCCGCCTCCTACAGCGTCTCCGGGGACGAGATCAAGATCGGCAACACCATCTCGACGCAGATGGCATGCCTGGGTGCCGGGGTCATGCAGCAGGAGCAGCGCTTCTTCAAGGCACTGGAGACCGCGCACATGATCACGTTCGAGCCGGGCGCCCTGCACCTGCTGAAGGCCGATGGCACCACCGCAGTCCTCCTGGTCGAGGTGATGGCAACACCGGAGACGACCGTCAGCTTCTTCACGTTCCACCCCAACATCACCCTGGCCCCCCAGATCACGCTGAATCCCGAGATCACGCGGTTCCTCCCACCCGACGTCATCATCAAGCAGCCGGTGGACCAGCACTGAGTCTCCGCCGATGAGCGGCAGCGGAGGAGATCGAAGACCCCTGGTGGTGCTGTTCTGCCTGGCGCTGGTCGCCGTCGCGGTGTTCGTCACGGGCGCGGTCGGGGTGGCGGGCGGCCACGAGGGCGGTGGCACCCCCTGGATGCCGAAGGTCCCCCTGGGCGGCGCGCTGGGCGCCGACGACCTGCAGGTGGAGTCCGGGTCGTGCGCCGTCGAGGGGACGACGATCACGTTCACCGGCGGCTGCGCGCTGAAGGTGGTGCCCGTGGTCGGCGGCTGGCCCTGGTCCGACGTGACCCGCAGGGCACGGCTCGTCGTGGACACCGGGTCCGTGAACGTCGCCGCCACCGTCATGGGCAAGCGGATCGACGCCGACCTCGGAAGCGGAGAGGACGTGCGGCTGGTCTTCACCCGGGACGGCGGCGATCTGGTGCTCGGCTGCCTGGCGATCGGCGGCTGCAAGGTCGTCCTGGCCGAGGACACGGTCCCGTGAACCCGATCGGGGAGGCCCGTCGGCCGCTGTTCCTCATCGCCCTGTTCGCCATGTTGCTGGTCGTGATGGTGGAGATCGGGTCGGCGTTCGTCCTTGGCGGCGGATCCCCGGGCCCGGTCGGACCACTCGCCTCGGGCATGCCCGGCATCCCGTCGGACATGATCAAGGGAGTCGACGGCGACTCGCCGCCCGGCAGCGGTATCGCCTACCTGGTGCTGGTCGACGGCTTCCTGCTGTTCTCCGTGGTCATGCTCGGCGTCAGCCTCATCGTGAGCCAGCGCGCCTACGGCCGCGTGCAGGGGATCGTCACGCTGGTCTTCTCGTTCCTGTGGCTGATCGCCGCCGTCGCGATGGCGTTCGCGGCCCTCGGCCTGCTGTTGGTGATGGTCGGACTCTTCGTCGCCACGCCCTTCGGCACCATCGCCTACCTCGCCATCTGGGGCTTCTTCCCCACCGGCCGGGCGGCCGCCGTGCTCGGCCTGCTCCTGTTCCTGAAGCTGGTGTTCCTGGGGTTCCTGGTGTTCGCGCAGCAGCGTTTCCTCAGGGTGGTTCCGCTGATGCTGCACGTCGCGGTCTCGTTCGTGCTGCAGCTGATCCTCGGGCTCATCCACGGCTTCCTGCCGTTCGTCGTGGTCAGCATCGGGGACCAGTTCTGGGCGCTGGTCACGGCCGTCGTCGCGGCGATCGGGACGCTGGTCAGCCTGATCGCGTCCATCCCCGCCGTCGTGAACGCCCTGCGGGTGTCGGCCTCCCGGCAGCAGTGAACCGTAAGGCCCATGCCGCACTGCTCGGCCGCACGGACGCCGACACGTGCGGTCAATTGGCTCCCGACTCTACCGATCCAAGCGTGGGGCGACACGGACGACCACGGCGTGCTCGTTGAGCGGGCGCTTGTCGCGCTCCCATGGACGCACCTGCCGCAACAGGACCGTGACCTCCCCCCGGCCAAGTGCGCGGATGGTCGCCACCTCCGGTGCCGAGACGCCGACGGCCGAGGGCTCCGTTCCCGGGGTGAAACCCCGGTGCCAGGAGACCTCGATCACCCCGGTCGGCCCGTGGACGGTCTCCTGCCAGACGTACCCGGCCGTACCCAGACCGGGCAACTCGAAGGTGAAGTCCTCCCCCACCCTCAGTTCGACTGTGTTCGGCACGCCCGGCATGGTCCATCCCTCCGACTCTCGTCAGCCTACTGCCGCCGGCCCGCGGGCGGGGGCCGCTTCGCGCGGTCCCCCGCCCCACGGGGGGTCGGATCAGCAGCCGCAGGGCGAGGATCCCGGCTTCGTCGAAGGCAGTGGCATGCCGGAGGCAGTCGTGGCTGACCCGGCCGACATCGACGGACTCGGCATGGTCGAGGATGCGGTCACACCACCGACATCCGCCGCCCCGCCCGGGCTGGGCATTGGTGCACCCGCGGCTCCGGCAACCATCGACGGATGCGGCATGGCAGGCTTCCCTGCCGCCACGCCGACGACTCCGGCGTCCTGACCGACGACCAACCTGTCGATCCAGCCACCAAGGGACGCCCAACCCGACCAGCCGTTGCTGGGTGCGGTCTGCCACATGTGCCACAACGCCCCGTCCGAACCCCGGGCGAACACCTCCAGGCGCCCATCCGCGTTCTGGCCGAGCGCCAACCGATCGATCCAGCCACCCAGCGAACCCCAACCGGACCAGCCGTTGTTCGGAGCCGTCTGCCAGATGTGCCACAGCGCATGATCGGAACCGATCACGAACACCTCCACACGCCCGTCGGCATTCCGGCCCACCACCGGGGAATCGATCCAGCCACCAAGCGACGCCCAACCCGACCAGCCGTTGCTGGGTGCGGTCTGCCACATGTGCCACAACGCCCCGTCCGAACCCCGGGCGAACACCTCCAGGCGCCCATCCGCGTTCTGGCCGAGCGCCAACCGATCGATCCAGCCACCCAGCGAACCCCAACCGGACCAGCCGTTGTTCGGAGCCGTCTGCCAGATGTGCCACAGCGCATGATCGGAACCGATCACGAACGCCTCCAGACGCCCGTCGGCGTTACGACCCACCACCGGGGAATCGATCCAGCCACCGAGAGACGCCCAACCGGACCAGCCGTTGCTGGGTGCGGTCTGCCACATGTGCCACAGCGCCCCGTCCGAACCACGGGCGAACACCTCCAGGCGCCCGTCGGCGTTCTGGCCGAGCGCGAGCCGATCGATCCAGCCACCCAGAGAGGCCCACCCGGACCAGCCGTTGTTGGGCGCGGTCTGCCAGATGTGCCACAGGGCGTGATCGGACCCGATGACGAACGCCTCCAGGCGCCCGTCGGCGTTCCGGCCCACCACCGGGGAATCGATCCAGCCACCAAGCGACGCCCAACCGGACCAGCCGTTGTTGGGTGCGGTCTGCCAGTTGTGCCACAGCGCCGCGTCCGAACCCCGGGCGAACACCTCGAGGCGGGATCCGGCCGTGCCACCGACGATGCCCTCAGGGGCCCACATCTGGGCATCGAGCCCGCAGCTTCCGTAGCTCATCCGGAAGTAGCCGCTCTCACCCCAACCGGGACCCCACGAGTTCTTGGCGATCCAGCACTGCTGCGTGTCGTCGTAGCCGACGATGCAGACGCAGTGTCCGCCGACGACATTGCCCGCCGTGGCTGCGTTGTAGGTGTAGACGCCACCGGTGTAGTGGTAGTAGAAGTCCTCGTACACGGTGAAGCAGGCAGTCATCGGGCCGACGGTGGAGATGAAGGTCTTCATGTCCGCGGCATTGGTCGCCTTGTGCCACCCGGTGAGCTTCGTCAACCGGTTCTGGACGTCGGCGCATGGGCCGCAGGCCTCGTTCGCGCCGGTGTAGGGGTAGCAGGCCTCATCCGGAATGCCCTGCACAAGGCCGTCCATGGCCGAGTCCGGCCACCAGCCTCCACCAGGGCATGCCCCGGCGCCGTGCGAGGGGCCCCAGCAGTACCACAGATAGGCCTCGGAGAGATCTGCGGCCACAGCGGTCGAGCCCCGGCTGATGCGCAACAGGGTCTCCATTGCCGCGACGGAACCGAAAGCCACGCAGGAACCGCAGCCGCCCTGATCCTCGATCGGTGTGACGAAGTTCTGCCCCTCGACGTTCCGCCAGTCGAAGCCTGCCTGCGCTCCGGCGACGGACCCGGGAGCCGCTGCGTCCCGGGCAGCGATCCGTTGCACCTCCGCGACGGCGGCGGTGGCGGCGGCCCTCTCGGCCTCCTCAAGCGACAGGTCGCCGGGACGGGGAACGTACCCGGTCCGATTCCTTGCCTCCATGTCGGAGTGACCCGAGTTCGATGTGATTCCTGCCTCCCAGCGCAGGCCAAGATCAGCGATGCTGCGTTGGATCGCAGCAAGCGTCGCAACCATGATGTGCTCCAATCCGATGGTTACGCGTCTCGACGACTGGATGACCCGGCATGTTCGATCTTCGACGGATCGACGGTGTTGGCCGGATGCCAGCGGGGACGCAATACCGAATACTGGGCCGACCGAGGCGCTCAACTGCCACACGTTGCGCCTCGACCGGATCGGGGGGCGTTTGTGGTACGCCTCTTGAGAAGCCTGCCGACTGCATTTCCCGCTCCAGCCAAGCCCGAGGGCAAGGAACCGACTGGCCTACGCGCCCTGCACGTGGGCCTTGTCCCCGAACGGTTGACCTCGCCGGAGGGCCGTGCATCGAGTTCGTCTGTCATCGTCTCACTGCGATTGACCAAACCGGTATCCGGTGACTCAGCTAGTTCAGGTGGTCAACCCGGCCTCGTCCCGATTCTGCGCCACCTGGCCGGACCTCCCGGCGCTCCCTACCCGAGCAGGCCCCACCGGTGCGCGACATCGACCGCCTGTGCACGGTTGCGGGAGGACAGCTTCCGCAACAGGCTCGCGCAGTGGACCTCGACCGTCTTCTCGCTGATCCCGAGGGCGACGGCGATCTCGGCCGAGGACAGGCCGGAGGCGATGAGTTGCAGCACGGTGGATTGCCGGGGAGTCAGCGGCGGCCGTTCCTCGAGGCTGCCGACGTGCTGTTCCGTCAGACCGACCAACCGCCCGCGAGAGACCGCCTCCGCCGCACTGGACACTCCGAGCGCCGCATACAGTCCATGCTCGTGCCGATAGACGGTGCGCCTGGCAATCCCGAGGCGGTCGGCGATCTCGGCCGCGCCCAGCCCGGTCGACAGCAGATCCAGGACGGCTCCCTGCCTCGCCGTCACACCGGCGGCACCGGCCGCGGCCCGACGTTCAGGCGTGCTGAGCGGTATCCGCGCCGGGACGTAGTCGTGGCGCCTCAGGGCCGGAACGGCGAGCTCGATCACGACCTGCAACCGGCGGGCGGTCTCGGTATCCGCATGGTCGAAATCGCGTCCGGACCGCACGATCGAAAGCGCCTCGGTGAACGGCCCTCCCCGCGGCACCGGCACCATCATGTGGCGGGTCCCCCCGGTCAGTTCCCGCATGCGGGCGTACGCAGGCGAGGACCGCCATCGCTGTTCGTCGACGATGTCCGACACCCTCAGCGGGCCGAGTAGTCGGTTGGCCGCCAAGTGCTGGCTGAACGGGTGCCCGTGCGTCAGGAGTTCCTCGATCGGAGCGTACTGGGGCAGCACCGACCGGCGTTCCAGCGGGAACACCAGTCCCATCCAGCCGAACCGGCCCGGACAGTACGTGACAGTGATGGCCATCACATCGGCGCGGAACAGCCCCCCGATCACCGCGGGGGCGACATCGGCCCACCAGTCCGCCTCCGAAGGCGCTGCCAACGACGAAGCGGCCAGGTCCAGGATCATCCGTTCGCTATCACTTGGGGTCATCAAGACGCATCCCCCACCGCTGCGCGGGGCATGGCTTGCACCGATCGTCCTTGAGCCCATGCACCGCCGACGGGTTCCTTGGGCAGCGCGCCGGGGCCGGCGGCAGCCGCCCGAAGGAGCACCCGGAGGTGCAACCGAGTGGGAGGCTGCCGTGGTTGCTGTCCAGCCCCGCATGCCGGCGCATCGAAGTCCCGCGGGCCAAGGGCCTTGGCCGGCAACGAACAAGCGAATCCGCGACCACGTCTCCCATTTTCCCACCGCGGGGAACACCGCTCCCGGGCTTTCCGACCTGTGGCGCGCATACCAGAAGTCGTAGGGCAGGGGCGAGGACGGCGCGACCCTGCTCGCCTCGATCATCACCTACCCAGCCGTCCAGACCCGGGACATGGTGCTGGCCACCGGCATACCGACGGCATCAAGGCCAGCTGCCACCGCCCGGAGGGCATCGTCGCCGAGACTGCGTCGACCCGTCCGCTGCTGGATTCGTGGCAAGGGCGCCACCTCCCGGACCCCAGGCAGGCCGTCCTGATCGACGCGGACAACGCGCGGGCCGACCACATCGAGCAGCTGCTGGGTCCAGCACCCGTGGAGACCGCCCGTCGAGCCGGCGAGCGACTGTCAAGACCCCTTCCGCTGATCGAGTAGCCGACGAGGAACGAGGAGGCGTGTCGAGCTCCGGTGAGAGTCCCCGCAGACTTGGTCGGGGCCTCGACACGTGCCCGGCTCGTTCCTCGCGGGGCACTACTCGACCAGCGGAACTACGGCACTCCCGCTACTCGACCAGCGGAACCCCCCATCCGCTGATCGAGGAGCCGACGAGGTACGAGGAGGCGTGTCGAGATCGGGTGAGGATACCCGGGGACTTGTTCGGGGTCTCGACACGTGCCCGGCTCCTTCGTCGCGGGGCACTACTCGACCAGCGGAACCCCCCATCCGCTGATCGAGTAGCCGACGAGGAACGAGCGGCCGTGTCGAGATCCGGTGAGGGTTCCCGGGGACTTGGTCGAGGTCTCGACACGTGCCCGGCTCCTTCGTCGCGGGGCACTACTCGACCAGCGGAACCCCCCATCCGCTGATCGAGTAGCCGACGAGGAACGAGGAGGCGTGTCGAGATCCGGTGACGGTCCACGGGGACTTGGTCGGGGTCTCGACCACCGGGGAAGCGGGCTGGTCCGCGATGGGCCATCTTCCCGAAGTGCTGGACGACATCTCCCGCTGGAGCACGCGGCTAGGCGAACCGGACGGTGAGGCCGGTGGTGAACTAGTCGCCGGGCGCGAGGACGCGCATGCCTGAACCTTCGGCGTCGCGGACCGGACCCCACATCGGGGCGTTGGCCGGTTCGATGCCGAGCGCCCAGCTGTCGCGGGCCGGGAACGTCCACTGGACCGACTCTGGCAGTTCGGCGACGCCCCACGACACCTCGGCAACTGTCCCGTCCGGGGAGACGACGCGGGCGGTGGCGACGCCGTCGACGGCCTCCAGCCGGCGATGCACCCACACAGCCTAGATCGGGCGGTCGACGGGGCCGGGATATGTGGACCAGTCGTCGGCGGCGTCGGAGACCTCCCGGATCTCGTGGGTGGCCGCCGCCACCTCGATGCGGGTGCCCGGCAGCACGAGCGGGGCGCCGAAGTTGGTGTGGTAGAGCAGCGCCACGGACGCGTCCCAGGCGCCCACGTTGACGATGCGGTCGGCGATGCGGACGGCCTGCCCTCGATGCGGATGACGTTCACCTCCGCTGCCGGCGGCCAGTACCGGTTGTGGTGGGTGAACGACGCCGAGGAGGGGCCCGGCTTCGGCTTCGACGGCCACGCGATCCTCGTGGACCCGCCGCGCCGAATGGCGTCCACCGAGCACATGACAGGCACCGACTTCCCCTCCACCACCAACGACCTGAGCCTCGTCGAGGAGGACGGCGCCACCCTGATCACCCTGATCATCATCTACCCCGACATCCAGACCAGGGAAATGGTGCTCGCCACCGGCATGACCGACGGCATGGAGGCCGGCTACCGCCGAATGGAGGGGGTTCTGGCCAGACCGTAGGCCGCGGGCACAGGTCGATTACCCGGAGACCCAGCCGGCGGCGTGCAGTCGTTCGAAGCCGTCGATCAGCACGTCGAGTGCGAAGAGGAACTCGGCATCGGCGTCGCACTCCGCCCCGGCGTGCGGCGCCGTCGTCGCCATGCGGACGATCACCGGGTAGTGAATCGCGAAGGCCTCGAACGCCTTCGCGCGCTCCTCCGGTTCGGTGGGCGGCGACGGGGTCGGGATCACGTCCCTGGTGAACCCCCACATGCGCGTGCTCAGGGCGTGCATGGCGTGGTGGACGAGATCGGCGGACAATCCACCTGAGAACATGATCGTCATCAGTTGATCCATGTGGGCAAGGACGGCCGGGCCTGCCATGGTCCTCGACTCGATCGCCGCCTGCATCCATTCGTGCCGCCGGATGACGTCTCGGGCAGACAGGATGCGCGCTCGCAGGGCCGCCTTCCATCCCGCCCCCGTGACGTCGGGCCGGATCCGCTCCACGACCCGATCGACCATGGCATCGATCAACTGCTCCCGGTTCGCGACGTGCTTGTACAGCGCCATGGGGGTGACACCCAGCGCCTCTGCGACGCGGCGCATGCTCGCCGATTCGAGACCGCCGTCGTCGGCGAGGGCGATCGCCGCATCGACGATGCGGGACCGGTCGAGGGCCGCGCGCGGCGCCGTCACTGCACTTGACATGTGTACAGCGTATACTTAAGCTCTCCCCGAGTATACGCTGTATACCTGTCGGAAGAGGGGACTCCCATGGCAACGCTTCCTCGCAACCAGGCCCGGCTCGCCGGCATCCTGTACCTCGTCACGCACGTGACTTCAGTCCTCGCCGTCGTGGCCTACGGCGACGCGACGAACCCCCAGTGGGTGCGGCTCGGCGTCCTGCTCGAATTCGTGCTCGCGCTCGGGTGCCTCGGCACCGGCGTTCTGCTCGGCTGGTTGCTCCACAGCCTCGGCCCGGTTCGCGCGCTCACGTTCGCCCTGCTCCGAACCCTCGAGGCGGCCGTGATCGTCGCAGGCACGCTCCCGATGCTCGCCATCGTCTGGGCGGGTGCCCCGAGCCGGCTCCTCATCGACCTCCACGCCGCCTCCTTCCTGCTTGGGCAGGGGCTCGTGATCGGCGTGAACTCGCTCGTGCTCGCCTCGCTGCTGCTGACGTCGCGCTTCGTCGTCCGCCCCCTGGCCATCCTCGGCCTCGCCGGCGGCGCACTGGTGCTCGCGAGCGACGTCGCGCAACTCCTCGGCGTGGTCCCGCTCAACGGGGCACTCGCTGGCGCCCTCGCCGTGCCGATCTTCGCGTTCGAGATCTGGCTCGCCGTCACCCTGATCATCGCAAGGCGTCCCGGAACGGCTCCCGGCGACTCCTCGGCGGGAGTCTCCGGCCGGGACGCCCCCAAGCAGCCCGCTGCTAGATTCGGGGCATGAGCGACAAGTCCCGGACCACCAGCCTGGCCGTCCTGATCGACGCGGACAACGCGCGTGCCGACCACATCGACCAGTTGCTGGTCGAGGTCGCGAAGTACGGCCGCGCCAGCGTGCGCCGCGCCTACGGCGACTGGACGTCCACACAACTGTCCCCCTGGAAGCAGCAACTGCTCAGACACTCGATCGAGCCGATCCAGCAGTTCAGCTACACCACCGGCAAGAACGCCACCGACAGCTCCCTCATCATCGACGCCATGGACCTGCTGCACGCCGGCCACCTCGACGGCTTCTGCCTGGTCTCCAGCGACAGCGACTTCACCCGGCTGGCCGCCCGCATCCGGGAGGACGGCATGGTGGTGTACGGGTTCGGTGAGCGCAAGACCCCGAAGCCGTTCGTCGCCGCCTGCGACACGTTCATCTACATCGAGAACCTGACCGCGCCGCCGGCCGTCGCCGCCCCGGAACAGGAGGCGCCGAAACTCAAGCGTGACAAGGCCCTGGACAAGCTCCTGGCAGAGGCCGTCAACGCCGCCGCCGGGGACGACAACTGGGCCAACCTGGGCGCCGTCGGCAGCAACCTGTCGCGACTGGCGTCCGACTTCGACTCCCGCACCTGGGGCTTCGCCAAGCTCAAGGACCTGTTCGCCGCCCACCCCGACTACAAGGTCCAGTCGAAGGCCAACGGCGTCCTCGTCCAGCACCTGTGAGCCCTTGCCGATACCCGAATCGCGCGCGAAGGTTGCCCGTCAGCGATAGACATCACGGCGGTGGTCGATCCTGACGACGATCACCTCCCGGGTCCCGTCGTCGATCCGGTAGAGGACACGATAGGTGCCGCGGCGGGCCGACCAGATGCCGGCCAGTTCGCGCCGGAGTTCCTTGCCGACGCGTTGCGGATTCTGCAGCAGCGGACCCGTGATGAACTCGACCACCGCGGCGGCGACATGTTCGGGCAGTTGGTTCTGGATCGCCCTGATCGCAGGCGGAGTCAGGACCAGCTCGTACATCACGAGAGGAGTCGGCGGGCGGCATCGGTTCCACGTACGACGTCCCCGCGCGCGTGGGCGGCGTCCGCCTCACGAATGTCCGCGAGAGCCGCGGGATCCGACAGCACGTCCAGCGTCTCCTCGAGTGCGGCGAGATCGTCCGGGCTGATCAGGACGGCAACCGGCCGACCGTTGCGGGTGACGATCACCCGTTCATGCTGAAGTTCGACACGGTCGATCACTTCGCTGAAGTGATTCCTCACGTCACGGAGGGGCTCGATGCTCATGTACACAATTGTGGCGCGCAAATCGTAGCAGTCAAGCCCCGGATCGACTGGCCACACGCGTCCGACGTCTCCAGTGGGAGCTTTGCCGTCTCAGACGACGGCAAAGCTCCCACTGGAGATGCCCGGCTAGGCGAACCGGACGGTGAGGCTGGTGGTGAACTCGTCGCCGGGCGCGAGGACGCGCATGCCGGAACCCTCGGCGTCGCGGCCCGGGCCCCACATGGGGGCGTTGGCGGGCTCGATGCCGAGCGCCCAGCTGTCGCGGGCAGGGAAGGTCCACTGCACCAGCTCCGGCAGTTCGGCGACGCCCCACGACACCTCCGCAACGGTCCCCTCCGGGGAGACGACGCGGGCGGTGGCAACGCCGTCGACGGCCTCCAGGCCGCGATGCACCCACACGGCCTCGATCGGACGGTCGACGGGGCCGGGGTAGGTGGACCAGTCGTCGGCGGCGTCGGAGAGCTCGCGGATCTCGTGGGTGGCCGCCGCCACCTCGATGCGGGTGCCGGGCAGCACCAGCGGCGCCCCGAAGTTGATGTGGTAGAGCAGTGCCACGGACGCGTCCCAGGCGCCCTCGTTGACGATGCGGTCGGCGACGTGGACGGCCGGGTCGTCGGCGAAGCTGGTGATCGCCCGGTGCAGCCGCACGCGCCGTCCGAACACCTGCAGCGAATCGACGGTGCCCGTGACCTCCACGCCCGGGCTGCCGTCGGGCGCCACGACGCGGCGGACGACGACGTCGTGGGCGCGGGTGTCGTGGTGGGTGCCGTGCTGGGGCAGGTCGCCGCGGGCCACACCGATGTTCTCCAGCCCGCAGGTCACCAGCAGCCCGCCGCCGAAGCGGCCGATCCATTCCGTGGTGTTCGTCGTCGGCCCGGGGTTGCCGAACGCCGACCGCCAGGCCATCGGGCGGCCCGCGAACCAGACGGCGCCGATGTCGAGGCCCCGCTCCGGCAGCACCTCGAACGACAGGCCCCCGGACAGCGTGAATGCCCAGGCCCGGCCGCCGGCGCCGCTGTGCGGGTCGCCGACCAACTCGCGGATCTGGACCGCCGCATCGGTTGCGCCGAGGAAACCGGTCGAAATGAGATCCCTGGCCTTCATGTGTGCCTCCCTGCAATACGAGCCGAGCCGAGGTCCCGCCTCTTACCGAACGTTACCCGCCCGGCGTCCGTCGCGGACCGTCCCCGACGCGGGATCGGCTGGTGCATAGTGGGCCGTGAATGGTCCTTCGGGAAAGGGAGCGACGTGACGACGCACGATCCCGTGCCGGCCGACGGCATGCACGAGTCGCGCTGGGTTGCCGTCGGTCACCGCATCGGCTGGGTGGTGGGCTGCTGGATCGGTGTCCTGCTGCTGACCGGGCTCGTGCAGGTGGTACGGATGCAGTGGTTCGACGCCGCCGTCTTCCTCGTGGCCGCCCTGGCCGTGGCCTTCGGTCCCGTCGTGCCTCACACCCACCACACCCCGGCGCCGCTGCCGTGGGCGGTCCTCGCGACCCTGGCCGTCGTCGTGGGGGCGGTGATGCTGCTCGTGCCGAGCCACGGCACTGCCATGAAGGCACTGGTGATCACGGTCGGGGCGGGAACGGCGGTACTGGCCTGGGATGGCCGGGCGGTCCGGGCACCGGAGGCCCCCACCGCCTGGACGCCCGGCATCAGATGCCTCGCCATCGCCTGGACGGCCATCGTCGTCGCAGGCTGCGCCTGGGAGCTGGCCCAGTTCTCACTCGGCCTCGCGCAACCCCAAGGAGCTTGGTACTCGCTGAGCGAACTGGCGGACCCCTTCGTTCTCACGCCGCTCGGCAAGGCACTCTTCACGATCGCCTGGCTGGCGAGCGGAGTCTGGCTGCTGCGGCGAGGAGGACGACGATGACCCAGCCGATGCTCTACATCAGCGCGGCCGTGTTCCTGGCGTGCGGCGCTGCACTGGTGCTCGCCAGTCTTGTGCTGCGCACCCGCCACCCCGACGCCGCCGTCACCGCCATGTTCGACCGGATGCTGTCGGACCGGCGCATCCACCTCGTCGTCATCGTGCTGTGGTGGTGGCTCGGCTGGCACTTCCTGGCCGGCCAGACGCTCTGAGGACGATCAGGACTTCGGGATCTTCACATTCCCCCTGGCGGTGTCGCTGGAGGTCACGCCGCCGGTGGTCACCGTCATTGAGGTGCCGGTGGTGACGGGTGCCATGGCCGTCGCCACGACCGGCTTGTAGCCGCTGGAGTACCCCGTGGCGTTGGGATGGAACGACTCGTAGCTCTTGAACAACGACGCATTCAGGATCCACGCAGACCGGTCGCAGACGGCGTGGCCGACGAACGGTGTCCGCACGTCGGCGAACTTGATCCCGGCCGCCGCGGCCGCCTCCGAGATGGTCACCGCCAGGGCATCGGCGCCGGCGTTCAGTTGCGTCATCTCGGCACTGGTGAAGCTGGTGAGGATGCTGCAGTTCTTGCCGTTGAAGAGCCGCGGGTACGACGTGGCGACAATACTGGCCGAGGGTGCCTTGGCCTTGATCGCCGCATACAGGTTCGTCAGCTTCGACTTGAATTCGGCCGACTTCGCCGTGGCCGTCGCGGTCGCGACGGCGTTCAGGCACGCCGTCGTGTTCGTGCCGAGACAGGTGGTGACCACCGAGGAGAAGCCGATGTCGTTGCCGCCGACGGTGATCGTCACGTACGAGGTGCCCTCGGCCACGGCGCCCAGCTGCTTGCTGGTGACGTCGTCGATCGTGGCCCCCGAGCAGGCCTGGAGGTTGAGGGCAAGACCCGAACTGGCCGCCACCAGGTACGGATAGCCCTTGGTCGACCGGTAGCACGACGCGTTGGCCGTGCCGGTCAGGTAGCTTCCGCCGCCGTTGCCGGAAGCGTAGCTGTCGCCCAGCGCCACGTAGCTCGGCGAGGCTGCTCCAGCGTTCACGCTGAAGGAGAAGGAGACGACCAGTGTCGTCAGGGTGGCGACAACGCCACGCACGCCCTTGTGCATCATCACCTCAGTATCTGCCTGCCGAATGGCGGCGGCAATGGGGCGACGGCAAACCGCCTACGCCACGACTGCGACGACGGCGGCGCCGGCCAGGACCAGCACCACACCCAGCACCTGGACCCCCAGCAGCCGCTCCTTCAGGAACCACCAGCCGAGCAACACCGTGACGGCCGGGAACACCGACGCGCAGACCGCCACCACCGACAGCATGCCTGTCTCGCTGGCAAGGGCGAACGACAGGTTCCCGCCGAACCCGAGCATCCCGATGGCGACGATGCCGAGTAGCGTCCGGCCCCGGGCGACCGGCACCGTCCGCAGCGCCAGGGCCGCGCCGGCGTAGATCACCAGGGTGGCGAGGGAGTTTGCGAGGATCATCGCCGACACGTCGTGGGCGCTGCCACGAGCCATGGTCAGGTTCGCGAACCCGATCCCCACGGCCGCCACCAGCGCCAGCACGATGGGCTTCCCCGCCCCGGAGCCACGGCTGAACTCGGGTCCGCTGGCGAGGAACGTGCCGAATATCGCCACCACCATGCCGACCACGAGCAGGGGCCCCAGCTGTTCGCCGCCGAACAGTCCCGCACCGACGGGGATGAACACGTTCAGCGCCGTCAGCGGCGCGACCACCCCCATGGTCCCGAGCGCCAACCCCTTGTAGAGGGCCGAGACGCCGATGGCGATGCTGACGCCGCTCAGGGCGCCCCAGGCAAGCGCCGGGCCGATGTCGGTGCCCATCGGCTGCAGCAGCAGCCGCGGGAGCGTCGCCAGCACCACCACGACCTGCGCGAGCAGGAGCACCGTGACGGTCTTCGCGGTGCGGGACAGCGCGCCGCCGAGGAAGTCGGCAACGCCAAGGAACAATGACGCCAGCAGGGCAAGGGCGACGCTCACCGCTGCTCCCCCGAACGGCACCCGGCCTCGAAGGCGTCGACGAACTCAGGCACCGACCGAGGCCGCTCAGCCCAGCCGAGCCCGCCGGCGAGCCTCATCAGCTGTGGCAGCTCGATCCGCGCGGCCTCCAGCACGCCGTGGCGCCCGAACACGTCGGCGGGTGCACCGTCGGCCCGGACCTGGCCCTGGGCCATGACGACGATGCGGTCGAAACCCTCGGCGGCGAAGTCCATGTCATGGGTGATGGCGATGACGGTGCGACCCTCGCCGGACACCTCCCGCACGATCCGCGCCACCATCTCGATGCCGCGGGCGTCCTGGCCCGTGGTCGGCTCGTCCAGGACGAGCACCGGCGTCCGCATCGCGAGCACCCCGGCCAGCGCCACCCGCTTCCGCTCGCTCAGCGACAACTCGTGCGGATGCACCCCGCCCTGGGACCCCAGCCCGACGACCTCCAGCGCGGCCATGGCCCGGTCGCGGGCGGCGGACTCGTCCAACCCCAGGTTCCGGGGCCCGAACGCGACGTCGGCCAGGACCGTGGAGGCGAACAGTTGCTCGTCGGGGTTCTGGAAGACGTAGCCCACCGTCGCCGCCATCTGCGCGATGGTCCTGCCTGCGATGTCGTCGCCCCCGACGCGGACGAAACCCCTTGTGGGAGTGAAGATGCGATTCAGATGGCGCACGAGGGTGGTCTTGCCCGCACCGTTTCGTCCGACGATGGCGACGCGCTCGCCGGCGGCCGCCGCGAGGGTCACGCCCCGCAGCGCCTCGACCCCGGACGGGTAGGTGAACCAGACGTCGTCGAAGCTGACGTCGAGGCCGGTCATGACTGCACCCCCGGACGGCGCCCGAAGGCGTCCTCCGCGTCCTCGACCGTCACCGGCAGCGCCTGCCGGGCCGGCAGGAGCCCCCTCCGAACGGCCTCGCGGGCAGCCCTCGTGTAGCGCGTGGCCCCGATCCCCCAGCCGTCCAGGCGGTCGTCGGCGAAGACCTCGCCGGGCAGGCCGACAGCGGCGAGCGTGCGGTCGGCCACCACCGCGACCCGGTCGCAGTGCTCGGCGAGCATCTCCACCTTGTGCTCCAGGACCACCACCGTCGTGCCCGCGGCGCGCAGGGCCTCCAGAACGTGGAAGACCATGCGGGTGCCGAGCGGGTCCAGCTGCGAGGTCGGTTCGTCCATGACGAGCACCGGAGTGCGGAGCACCACCATGGAAGCGATGGCGACGAGCTGCTGCTGGCCTCCCGACAGGTCGTAGGGCGAGCGGCACAGAAGTTCGGTGATCCCGAGCAGGCGTGCGACGTCCGAGACGCGCACCCGCATCTCCTCGCGCGGCACGCCGAGATTCTCCAGCCCGAAGGCGATCTCGTCGCGCACCGTGTACTTGGCGCCGGAGATCTGGTTGAACGGGTTCTGCAGCACCAGGCCCACCTTGGCCACGGCGTCGGCCAGCCGCATCCCGGCGACGTCGCTGCCGTCGACGGTGACGCTGCCGGCCAGGTCGCCGCCGTCGACGTGCGGGATGAAGCCGGTGATGATCTTCGCGAGCGTGGTCTTGCCGGCCCCGGAGGCGCCGACGACGCCCAGGATCTCCCCGGCGTCCACGGCCAGGTTCACGTCCCTGAGGGCGGCATGGTCGGCGTCGGGATACGAGTACGAGACGTCGTTGAGCCTGATCACAGGGCCCCCGTCGCGATCGGGAGGACGATGGCGGCCAGCGCCACCACCGGCACCAGCCAGCGGGCGACGCGCTGGGCCGTGCTGTCCGGCACCGACGTCAGCGACGTGCGCCTTGCGGCCGACCCGAACCCGCGGGCCTCCATGGCGGTGCCGCGCTCCTCGACGTCGGTGAACATGCCGAGCACCAGCGGGCCCAGCAGCGGCATCATCGCCCTCACCCTGCCCCTCAGCCCCTCCCCGACGGCCAGGCCGCGGGCCTGCTGGGCGAGCAGGATGCCGTCGGCGCGGTCCCGGAACGCCGGGATCAGCTGGAGGGTGGAGCTGATGATGTAGCTGAACTTGGGCGACATGCCACGCTCCGTCAGCGCCGAGAGCAGGTCGCCCGGGTGGGTGGTGAGCACGAACAGGATGGAGGCGACCACGAGGCAGATGACCCGCGTCGAGACCCCGAGGGCGAACATCAGCCCCTCGGTCGTCAGGTCGAGCACCCACCAGCGCCACAGGCTCGTGGCGCCGCCCGGGAAGGTGAGGCCCTGCACGAGGAACAGCACGACGACGATGGGCGCCAGGATCGCCAGGCTCGCCCTTGCCACCTGTGCCCCGCACCTCGACAGGATCGCGGACGGGACGAGCACCAGAAGCACCACGCCGCCCGAGACCCACCAGAACGGTGCCGCGAACACCAGGACGAGCAGGCACAGCAGCGCCACCAGCTTGGTGACGGGATTCAGCCGGTGGACCGGGGAGTCCCCGGCGACGTGCAGCGTGGATGCCATCAGACCTCAGGCGCCGTTCGTCTTCTTGGCCGTGCCGAGCACGTTGTACTGGCGCACGAACGGGAACCGTTGCCGGAAGCGGTTCGGCAGGGCCGCGAGGATCAGGGCGACGACCGTGAAGGTGATCAGCTTGTCGAGCGGGTCGGAAAGCAGGCCCTGCAGCGTCGTCGCACCGAGCAGCGACTGGCCCATCGCCTGGAACGCGCCGACGATGGCCCCGGTGCCGCCGCCGGTGGCTCCGCCGAACACGAACGCCGAGATCGGCGCCGAGACGATGGCCGTGACGATGCCCGTGACCGCGCCCGCGATGGGTGCCGCCCAGACGCGGCGGAAGACGCCGAACCTGGCGCCATACCCTGCCATCACGCCGATGACCACCTGCACCACGGCGAACGGCAGCGCGATCGGGCTCAGCGTCAGCCCCCAGATGACGTTGGTCAGGATGCCGGTGACGACGCCGGCGGCCGGCCCTGCCAGGGCCGAGACCAGCACGGTGCCGATCGAGTCGAGGTACACCGGGATGCCGAGCACCGCCACGATCTGCCCTACGACGATGTTCAGCGCGATCGCCACCGGCACCATCGCGATGGTCGCCGTCGGGAGGCGATGGATGGAGCCCGCTGCCAGCAGTACCGCGCCGACGACGTAGCCGGCGATCGCGATCAGGGACGCCTGACTGGTGCTGCTCTCGGCCACCTCGGCCGGACGCCCCAGCACCAGGTACAGGTACGTCGCCACGACGATGACGGCTCCGAGGCCGATCAGGAGGGCGTTGCGGCCGTGCTTCGCGTCGGTGGAGCGTGATGGCTGTGACAACTGGTTCTCCTTGCTTGGCTGGGTTGCTCGGCCGGTCTTCGGGTTCCGGTCAGCCCACCCGGCGGGCCAGCGCCCCGACGCGTTCGATGACGCGGCGGAAGAACTCGTCGGGGTCGGTGTCGACGACGATGGCTGCGTTGGGCCCTCTGCCCCACATGCCGGCCCAGTCGGCCACCGTCTGGCCGCGGGTCAGCGTGCCCGCGAGTTCCAGGTCCACCGTCGCGCTCCTCGTGAGCGCCAGCGTCGGATCCAGTGCGACGGCGGCGGCGAACGGGTCGTGCATGTGCGCGAGGAAGCCCTGCCCCTGCGCGCGATGGAACTCCATGTAGAAGCGGACGGCGTCCGACAGGTGCCGGACCACCCTGTTGGAGGCGACGGACCGCTGCCCGATCTCGTCGTTTGGCGAGATGATCTCGGGCGGCGTGCTGCCGGCCTCGTCCGCCAGCAGCCGCACGTGCGCGGGGTGCATCTCGATGCGCTCGGTGACGTCGAGGGCGCAGATCACGGGGTGCTGGTCGGCGGGCAGCCCGGAGAACGCGTCGAAGACGATCTTGGCGGCCTCCGGGTCGACGGCGATGTTCCACTCCGTCGTCGGGGTGGTGTTGCCCGGGTGGTTGAAGGCCCCGCCCATGATGACGACGCGCTTCAGCAGCGACGGCAGGTCCGGGGACAACTTGATGGCCAGCGCCAGGTTGGTGAGCGGGCCCGTGACCAGTCCCACGATCTCACCGGGGCGTTTGTGCACCTCGTCGATCCAGACCTGCGCGGCATGCCTGTCCGAGACGGTCCGCGACGGCGCTGGCAGTTCGGCGTACCCGATGCCCTGCGGCCCGTGCGTCTCCTCGGTCGTCATCAGCGGCCGCACCACCGGCACCTCGGCGCCGAGCGCGACCTCGACGTCGTCGCGGCCGCAGAGTTCCAGCCAGGCCAGGTTGTTCGTGGCGACCTGACGGGCGGGCACGTTGCCCGCCGTGCACGTGATGGCGACGATCTCGGCCTCCGGGCTGGCCATCAGATACAGCAGCGCGAGCGAGTCGTCGATGCCGGTGTCGACGTCGACGATCAACGGGACGCGCCCCTGCAGGTGGCGTTGGGCCATCTCAACCTCACTTCCATGCGGAACAAACCGACCCTAGTCGACGGCGGTCCCGACTGCGCGACAAAGACGCAAGGGATCGCGACACCAATTCCTTCCCCGCAAAGTATTGACCTCCGGATTGCCCGCGCGGAGACTGCGCCCAACTGCCCCGTGCGCCACACGCCGGCCGTCATTTCGCCCGGTTGTTCGCAGGGAGGTTCTCCGTTCCCCGCAACGGCCAGGTGTCGAAGTTCGTCGACCTGCCCGGCGCGCTGTCCGTTGAGACGCAGGGCTCGACGGTGTGGGCGGGCACGATGGCTGGGGAGAACGGTCCCGGGACGATCTCAGGATCACCCCCTGAGCCGGCCCCGGGAGTCCAACGACGAGGCCCCCGGCGGATCGGATCCGTCGGGGGCCTTGCCCTGTCTCTCGAGTCGGCCTCAGCCCGTGACGACGGCCAGGCCCGTGGACTTGGCCGCGTCGTTCATGGCCCCGAGATCCTTGACGTTTGCGAAGCCCGCCTTGGTCATGAGCGCCACGGCCTTGGCCGACCGGTTCCCGGAGCGGCAGTAGACGGCGTAGGAGGCGTTCGGGTCCAGGTCGGGCAGGGCGGCCTCGAACTCGCCGGAGTTCAGGTCGAGCAGTTTCGCGCCCTCCAGGTGCCCTGCGGCGTACTCGTCGGGCGTGCGGACATCCAGCACCACCGTGTTGGTATCGACCGGCACGGATGCTGGTGCGGCGCAGGCCGACATCGGCAGCAGCAAGGCCAGCGTCCCCATCAGGGCCAGCAGGAGTCTGGTCACGCGCATCGGCGGCGCGTCACTTGCACTGGCAGCGCGCGTCCTTCGGGACGCCCGCCAGCGCCGATTCGACGTGCTGGCCGCAGCCGGCCCACGTCGGCTTGCCGCACCTGTTGCAGGTCACTCGTGCACACATGATTACCTCCGAAGTTGTCTTGTCCCTGCAGGGGACGGTTGTTGGTTGAGGGCTCAGCGCCCGAACAGCTTGGAGAAGAACCCGCCCGATGCGCGGGCGGCGTCGATCTCCGCCTGGCTGTGCTTGCCTCCGCACCACTGGGCGGCGGGCACGCTGGCCTTGACCGACGAGATGTGCTGGCCGCACCCGGCCCACGTCGTCTTGCCACAGACTCGGCACTTCACTGCACTGCACATACTTGGTGTCTCCCCTTGTTTCGGGCGCCCCTCGGGCACCCCTGAAGCATACCCCTGGGGGTATTGTGGCTGTCAAATCGCGGTCTCTGGGTGATTGCTCCAGCCCGCACGTCCGGTCGGGCTCGATAGCTGTAGATCTGCGGGTGATAGACCAACCGTGGATCCACAGTGAAGTGGGTGTCGGGTCGGGTCGTGGGTGTGGAGCTGGTTGTGTGGTGTGGCCGTTCGGCCAGTTGTCCACAGGTTGGGGGTCTCCGGCTGGCCTGGCGGGGGGCTCGGCTGGCAGGATTCGGGCAGCGATGTGGCTGTGCGATGGGGAGGTCGTGGTGAGGGTTCTGCAAGGCGCGGGAATGGTGCTTGCGATCTGTTTGTTGGTCGCCTGCGGCAGGGCCGAGGTGTCCCCGACGACGCCTACCCCTGTCGTGTCCACGACTTCCCAGGCGCCCAGTCCGTCTCTCTCGCCCAGCCCGTCTCCGTCCCCGACAGAGACACTCGATCCCGACCAGGTCGCCGCCCGCACCGTCGTCATGGAGTTCTTCCGGTTGATGGGGGAGGCTCGAAGGAATCCCAAGTCATCGATCCAGCCCGTTGCGAACATCACCACAGGGGCGGCCCAGGACAGATACCCGGCGCAGATTCGCGACTATCGGCAGAAGGGTTGGACGCAGGTCGGAGACATTCTGGTGACGCCGGAGGAGGTTGGCCCGGTAGTGCGTCGTGGGGATGAGAAGACCGTGAAGGTGACCGTCTGCATAGACAACACGCCGGCGGACGTCGTTGACTCAGCGACAGGCGAGTCGGTCTTGCTGGAGGATCGGCAGTTCGTGATGCGGTGGGTGGTCGACACCATCGGCAAGGGTGAGGTCTGGCAGGTGGAGGATGCTTCGACTGAGGGCGTCGAGTCATGCGACCAGTAGCCCGGTCGCTCTTCCTGGCGTTGGCGGCGCTGTGCTTCGGGTGGATCGGCGCAACGGCCGCCACCGCGGAAGGGACCACGTGTGCCCTGCACGATGAGATGGGGACGTGCACCCTCTGGGTCCAGTCTCCAGGTTCGGGGAGCTCGCAGGGTGGCGGTTCTGGCGGCGGTTCGGGCGACGGTCCGTGCGGTGCAAGACCTTGTCAGAGCAATTTCGGTGTGTGGAACTTCGAGAAGGGCTGTTACGTCTCGTTGGCGAAGCCACAGCCGCCGGCGTCGGATCCTGCTTGGGGTACCCACAGTGATGGCACCAAGACAGAGGGTGTGATCATGCGGTGTCTGGTGTCGGCACAGTTGAGCGACCAGGCGTTCTACTTCTGGGCGGCGTCGGGGGATCCGGCGGCGGCGCCGGATCCGAGGGTGTTGGCGTTGCAGGCGGTTGAGTACATGGGCTTGTCGGCGGTTCGGATCGGGTCGTTCCCGTGGACGGTTGAGAAGTCGTCGCAGTCGATGGGTGTGGTCGGCTGGAATGTGTGGCTGTGGGTGGATTCGGCGTCGGCGTCGACGTTCGGGCCGATCACGAAGTCGGCTTCTGCCGGTGGTTACACGGTGACGGCGACGGGCCGGGTGTCGAAGGTCGTGTGGGACATGGGCAACGGCGACCAGGTGACGTGCGGGCGGGGGACGCCGTATCCGCGGTATTCGGCGGATCGGGATCCGAAGTCGCCGGACTGCGGCTATGTGTACATGCGGGATGGGGACTACACGGTCTCGGCGACGTCGTACTGGGAGGTGTCCTGGTCGGGGATCGGTCAGTCGGGGGTGATCCCGATGCAGCTGACGTCGACCGGCCGCGTCACGATCGCGGAGATCCAGGTGGTCAACGTCCCGGCCGGCAACGGCTGACGCCGGGCGTTCCCGCGATCCGGCCGCTGAGGCCCGATGGCTGTGGATCCACGGGTGACACACCACCCCTGAATCCACAGCTATCGGGCCTCAGCGACGAGGCTTCCGCTTCGGCGCGGGCTCGCCTCGCCGGGTCGCCCGCTCCCCTGCGGTGCGCGAGCTGTTCGCGGTGCGGCCGCGCACGACGCCCACGAACTCGTCGATCCACGGGTTCTCCGCCGTCATCGGCCAGGCCAGCGCCACCGTCGTCGGCTCGGCGTCGATCACCGGCCGGTACACCAGGTCCTTGCGGCTGCCGCTACGCGCGACGCTCATCGGCACCCGCAGCACTGCGGCCGAGTAGGTGGCCAGGTCGATGCTCGCGGCGTCGTGGGCGAACAGGACGTTCTCGTCGGCCAGATCGGCCATGGAGAACTCGTCGAGCTCCGCGAGCAGATGGTCCTTCGACAGCCACACCACCGGCACCTCGTCGTAGAGCGGGATGGCGTGGACGCCGTCGCGCGGCAGCGGCAGGCGGACGAAGCACATGTCGACGACGCCGTCGTCGAGGGCCCTGCGCTGGCCGGCCTCCGTGACCTCCGTCACCTCCAGCGGGACCCTCGGGAACCGCTCGGCCCAGATGCGGCGCCACTTGGTGAGCGTCACGCCCGGCACGAAGCCGATCCGCAGCCCACGGGGCCCGGGCGCCTGTGGTGTCGTCATTCGCGCAGACTACCGCGCGAGTGTCGCGCCTCGAGTGAGGAGGACGCCGCGAGGCGCCGCTGGGGCACCGGATACGGCAATGAACCTCTGACGCGCGGCACTAGGCTTCGGGACATGAGCCAGACCATGAAGCCGATCACGGCCGCCGCCAAGCTCGGCATCTATCTGCCGGCCGCCCCGGACGAGTTCCGGAACACCCCCATCACCCGCGACGAACTGGACGCCCTGCGCGCCGATCCGCCGGCCTGGCTCATTGAACTCCGCCGCAACGGCCCCTTCCCCCGCGACGTCGTCGCCCAGAAGCTCGGCGTCTCCCGGGCCGGGCTCGCCCGTGGCGGCATCGAGGATGCGCTCGACGCCGACGGGATTGGCGCCCTCATCGCGGACCCGCCCGGGTGGCTCATCAGGGAGCGCGAGACCCACCGCAAGGTCGTCGAGGAGGAGGCCCGCCTCAAGCGCCGCAGCTGAGCCACGTCTGGGAGAAGGGACGCGAAGTGTTGATCCGCACGTCCGAGGGACCGATGACCTGGGTGTTCGCCGGGGACAGCATCACGCATGGCTGCCTGCACACCCATGGCAGCCGCAACTATGTGGAGCACTGCACGGAGGTACTGCGCTGGCAGACAGGGCGCATCACTGACGTCGTCGTAAACGTAGGCGTCTCCGGCTGGCGGGTGCCCGACCTGCTCGCGGACTTCGACTTCCGGATCGGGCGTTTCACCCCTGACGTGGTGTTCCTCATGCTCGGCACCAACGATGCGACCGCCGGCGAGGCAG
>JBDHZH010000033.1:0-30677 GCA_039811745.1 Arachnia sp. | reverse complement strand
CGGCCAGTTCGGTCAGGTGCAGCAGTTCATCGGCCTCGGCCCGCAACCTAGCCTGCCGGGCGGTGGCGAGCGCGTCTGCGAACCCTCTTGCCCGGTTCCGCTGTGTCTCATCCATGAACCCTAGTATAGTACGCCTGTTCGGATAGCGAAGGGTTTCCGGGCAATTCCCCCCAACAGATTTCAGGCCTGCGGTGTGGGGGTCTCGACCGTCGCTCGCGCAGGGCGCTCGCTGGCTCGACCAACGGTGGTGGGGGCTCGACCAGCGGGGGTGGGGTCGCTTCTCGGGCCGTGGGCTCGACCAACGGTGGTGGGGACCACCTCGCAGGCCTCGGGCTCGACCAGCGTCGGAACCTCACACCGCTGGTTTGGCGTCGGTGCGGCTCCCTCAGGCTCCCAGCCGCAGCATGACGACCCCGGCCATGGCGAATGTGGTGGCCACGACGCGGGTTACGGTCAGTCGCTCGCGGAAGAACAGGAATCCGATGAAGGCGGCCATCAGGACGCTGGTCTCGCGCAGGGCGGACACCAGGGCCAGCGGTGCGACGGATTGGGCCCAGACCACGATCCCGTAGGCCGTGAGTGCCAGCGTGCCGCCGAGGGCGCCCCAGCCGACGTACCGGCGCATCCCGGTCACCAGGCCGCGCCGGTCGCGGCTGAGGACGAGGCAGGCGAGGGGCAGCGTGATGCCCTGCAGGAAGAACAGCCACGCTGCATAGCCGAGCGCCGCGCCGGAGGCACGGACGCCGACCCCGTCGACGAGCGTGTAGGAGGCGACGACCAACCCGACCAGCACCGGCATGAGGAGGTCACGGGTGCTGCCCCGATCACCGCCTCCGGCGAACGCGAGCCCGAGGAGTGCAGCGGCGACGACGACCACGCCGAACATCTGGAGCGACGAGAGAGGTTCCCGGAGCACCCCGACCGAGACGATCGTCACCACCACGACGGCAACGCCACGGGTCAGCGGGTACGCCTTGCTGAACTCGGTGCGCGCATACGCGGCGGTCAGCATGATCAGGTAGGCGGTCTGGAGGAGAACCGAGGCGATCAGGGCCGGCCAGGCGGCGGCCTCGGGCACCGGCAGGAAGATACATGCCACACCGCCGACCACCAGGTGGACCAGGCCAATGAGGGCCGAGGAGACGAGACGGTCGGGGATGGCCTTGGCGATCGCATTCCAGGTGCCGTGGAGTACAGCGGCGAACAGGACGGCCCCCAGGACGACAGGAGTCACTGAACCGAGGCCTCCGTCCGGCGCACCCCGAAGGGCCGGCCCGCCCACCCGTCGGGGACAGGGAGATCCAGGGCGTGGAGAGTGTGGGCGGCGACGTCGGCATGGTCGACACCGACGCCGCTGGATGCCTCGATGCCGGGACCGGCGGCGGCCAGCCAGGCCTCGCGTTCGGCGTCACTGTCGCCCCCGTGCCCGCCGGTGTCCAGGTGCCCGTGATCGGTCGCGACGATCACGGTCCAGTCCTCGGCGTCCCTGCTCGGACGGGCCTCCAGGGCGGCGAGGAGGACGCCCAGCTGTGCGTCGCAGGACTCGATGGCCAGCCGGTAGCGCGGCGTCACGCCTTCGTTGTGTCCAACCATGTCGGGCAGCACCAGATATGCGAACACGGCGGCATGGTCTCTTGTGAGCAGTTCCATCGCGCATCTGCCCGTCGTCGCCTCGTCCTGGGCTGCGATGACCTCGAGCGACACGCTCTCGTCGGCCCCGAGCGGGGGGCGGTATCCGCAGTCCGGGAACACGGGTCCGCCGGAGTCCGACGTGAACAGTGGCGCCCATTCGCCGGCGGCGAAGGTGGTTGCCCCTGGGCGGGCAGAACGGATACGGCTGAGGAAGTCCGGGTGCCGATCCATCCGGTGCCCGCGGAAGTCATTGTCGGTGACGCCGTGCTCGTCACTGTGCACACCCGTGGCGACGGTGGTCCAGACCGGGCCCGAGATCGTGGCGTTCTTCCGGTGAACCCGGACGGGGGACAAGAACCCTTGGGCGGCGAGTCGGTCGAGGTGAGGCGTGTGGGCCGCGGCGCGTTCGTCGTCGCGCACGCCGTCCCAGGCGACGATCAGCACGTGGGGCGTGCGGTTGTGCAAGGTTCCTCCGGTGGGCGCCTGGGGGGTGATACGGCCGGTCCGCGGTTCTGATGCGGACCCCAATCAGCGTAGATGAACCCGAGACGGGGACGCGAACACCGCGCGGCGGAGTTGCGCAGAGTGGGCGCCGGGTCCTCCCGGGTTAGGATGAGCCCCGTTCGGCAAGTCTCCTGGGAGGAGCCCACGAATTGAAGAGTCGGATCGCACTCCTGATCGGCATGGTCCTGGCCGCGGTCACAGCACTGGCCTCTTGCGGCGTCCCGGACGTGGCACCGGAGACCGGGGAGCCGGTGGTGCTGCGGGTGGGTGCCACGCTCGAGCCCACGGGGCTGGACCCGGCGAAGGTGACCGGGGCGGGCACGCCGTTCGTGCTCCTCTACAACGTCTACGAGACCCTTGTGAAGGTTGACGAGCAGAACAAGCTTCGTCCCTTGCTGGCAGAGGACTGGACCGTCTCTCCCGACGGACTGACCTACACGTTCCACCTGGACCCGGCAGCCAGGTTCGCCAGCGGGTCCAGGGTGGACGCGGCCGCCGTCGCCACGTCGTTCGAACGCATCCGCAGCGGCCAGGGGATCACCGATCAGGCGAGGTCGGCCATGGCCCCGGTGAGCAGGGTCGAGGCCACGGAGCAGAACACCCTGGTGGTGACCCTGTCCCGGATCAGCCACCAGTGGCTGTACGACATGGCGGGACCTTCCGGCATCGTCTACGACCCGGAAGGGCTTGGTACTCTCGACACGAAGCCGGCTGGCTCCGGACCCTACGTCTTCGACGCCTGGGATCCGGGGGCGAGCATCACCCTCAAGGCGAACCGCAAGTACTGGGGCACGGGTCCCCGCGTCGATGAGGTCGACTTCATGTACTACACCGACCCCAACGCGATGAACTCGGCCATGCTCACGGGCCAACTCGATGTCATCTCGAACCTCACTGTCCCCGATGCGATCGGGCAGTTCGAGAAGGACGAGCGGTTCAAGGTGCTCGACGGGCTCACGCACGGCGAGGTCGTGCTGGGCTTCAACCACACGAACCCTGCCCTGGCGGACCTGAGAGTCCGCCAGGCCATCAACCACGCCATCGACCGACGCGCGCTGGTGGACGCCGTCTGGGGCGGCAAGGGGGCGATGATCGGCACCATGGTCCCGCCGTTCGACCCGTGGTTCGACCCCACCCTCGTCGACTACTACACCTACGACCCGGCCAAGGCGAAGGAGTTGCTCGCGGAGGCGGGACACGCCACCGGCCTGACGCTTCGCCTTCGGGTCCCGACGCTGCCGTACGGGCCGAGCTCGGCCCGGTTCATCGCGTCCCAGCTGGCCGCAGTCGGCATCGACGTGCAGGTGGACGAACTCGAGTTCGGAGCCTGGCTGCAGCAGGTCTACACCAACCACGACTACGACATGACGATCGTCGCGCACGTGGAACCCCGCGACCTGGCGACGTTCGCGAACCCGAACTACTATTGGCTGTACGACAACCCCGAGTTCCAGAAGATGATGAAGCAGGCCGACGAGGCGCCGACCGAACAGGAGAACGTCGCGCTGCTGAAGCAGGCGTCCCGACTCCTGACCGAGGACGCCGCCGCCGACTGGCTCTTCCTGCTGCCGAATCTGGTGATCACGACCACAGAGGTCACCGGAATCCCCGCGAACGCCTCCAGCCTCTCCTTCGACCTGACCCAGGTGGCGACCAGCCGATAGGTTTTGGCATGTGAACCTGCTCCGCGCGCTGGGACTACGCCTCGGCGGTCTCGTGCTGAGCCTGCTCGTCGCGTCGGCCCTCATCTTCCTGGCCACGAACGCGCTGCCCGGGGACATCGCCCAGGTCATCCTGGGCACCAACGCCTCGCCCGGCGAGGTGGCGGCCCTCAGGGACCGGCTTGGGCTCAATCGGCCGCTCGGGGTCAGGTACCTCGAGTGGATCGGCGGGGTGCTCGTGGGGGACTTCGGGACGTCCATGATCTCGGGCAAGGACGTGGCCGGGCTCATCTGGCCCCGGCTCGAGGTCTCGGTCTGGCTCACGGTGCTGGGCATGCTGCTTGCCATCTGCCTTGCCATCCCGATGGGTGCGTACGCGGCGGTGAGGCGTCGTCACGCGGACGGGTTCGCCGTTTCGGCGCTGTCGCAGATCGGTCTCGCGGTGCCCGCCTTCTGGCTCGGTATCTGGCTGGTCATCTGGTTCGCGGTCGGGCTCGGCTGGTTCCCTGCGGGCGGCTATGTGCGGCTCGCCGACAACCCACTCGGATGGGCACACCACCTCGTCCTGCCCGTCACCTCGCTCGCCCTGGTGCAGGCGAGCCTGCTGGCCAGGTATGTGCGCGGAGCCGTCGTGGAGGTGCTTGGCGAGGACTGGTTCCGCACCGCCCGCTCCGTCGGCTGGTCCCAGATGGGGGCGCTCTGGCGACATGGGTCGAGGAACGTGGGCATGTCGTTGCTGACCGTGGTGGGGTTGCAGCTCGCGACGGTGTTGGTGGGTGCCATCATCATCGAGCAGGTGTTCTCCTTGCAGGGTCTCGGCTCCCGTCTCCTGCTCGCGGTCACCCAGCGCGACCTCGTGGTCGTGCAGGCGGTGGTCCTGCTCCTCGTCGCCGCAGTGCTCGTCATCAACTTCATCGTCGATGCGACCTACCAGTTGCTCGACCCCCGCGTGCGCAGGATCGGGGAGCAGCCGTGAAGCAGGCGAGTCTGGTCTTCGGTGGCGCCCTCATGTCGCTGCTGATCCTCGCCGCGCTGGTCGGTTCCCTCTGGACGCCGTTCGACCCGACGGCGATCGTCGGTCCGCGCCTGCAGCCGCCGGCGTGGCCGTTCGTGCTCGGCACGGACGGCCAGGGCGCCGACATCTTCTCGCGCATGCTCCATGGCGCCAGGCTGTGCCTCCTCGTCGGGCTGGCGTCAGTGGCGGGCGCCGCGCTCGTAGGCGTGCCGGTCGGGGTGGTCGCCGGGATGGTGCGTGGCTGGACGGGGGAGGTCCTCGGGCGCGGCGCCGACATCCTCTACGGCTTCCCTGCGCTGCTGCTGGCGATCCTGTTCGCTGCGGCGCTCGGCGGCTCCATCTGGACGGCGATCGCGGCAGTCACCCTGGCCACCGTACCGGCATTCGTCCGGATCGCCCGCGCGGCCACACTGCAGGTCATGGGCCTGGGCTACGTCGAGGCGGCCAGGCTGTCGGCCACGCCTCAGACGAACATTGCGGTCAGGCATGTCCTGCCCAACATCGCGCCGGTACTCGGCGTACAGGCGTCGGTCAGCGTCGGTCTGGCGATCCTGGCGGAGGCCGGCCTCTCCTACCTTGGCCTTGGGTCGGGCTCGAAGGACCCCACCTGGGGCCGGATGCTGCGAGAGGCCCAGGACTTCATCTTCAACGCGCCCCTCACCGCGCTGTGGCCCGGGCTTGCGATAACGCTGGCCACGCTCGGGTTCACACTGCTCGGCGACGGCCTGCGGGACTTCCTCGACCCGCGCCTCAGGGACCTGTCATGAGCTACCTCGAGGTGACGGATCTGGTCGTCGCATTCGGCAGGCACCGCAAGGTGGCCGTCGAAGGGGTCTCGTTCACCCTCGAGCGGGATGAGCGGCTCGGGATCATCGGCCAGTCCGGTTCCGGGAAGTCGGTCACGTCCCTCGCCGTGATCGGCCTGCTCCCGGAACATGCGCATGTGTCCGGGTCGATCCGCCTGGACGGGCGCGAACTCGTGGGTGCCGCGGCCGGGACGATGCGCCGGCTGCGGGGGGACGAGGTCTCGATGGTGTTCCAGGAGCCCACCACTGCCCTTGACCCGACGATGCGGGTGGGTCGCCAGGTCGCGGAGGCCGTGTTGCTCCACGGCCACGCGAAGCGGCGCGCGGCCAGGGGAGAGGTCCTCGGTTGGCTGGGCAGGGTGGGGATCGAGGACCCTGCCCGGGTGGCCGATTCGTACCCGCACGAGCTGTCGGGTGGACAGCGGCAGCGGGTCCTGATCGCCATGGCCCTGGTCAACCGTCCCGGGCTGGTCATCTGCGACGAGCCGACCACCGCGCTGGACGTGCTCGTGCAGCGCCAGATACTGGACCTGCTGGACGTGGAGCTGCGGGGGAGGGCGGCCCTCTTCGTGTCGCACGACCTCGGGGTCGTGCGGAGAGTCTGTGAACGGGTGGCCGTCATGCTGGACGGGCGCATCGTGGAGACGGGCACCGTCGACGACGTCATCGCCGACCCACGGCATCCCTACACGCGCGGGCTGATCGCCGCGGCACGCATCGCAGAGGTGCCGCCCGGGCAGCGGTTGCCCACGGTCGCGGACTTCTACCAGGGGGTGGAGCGGTGACGAGCCCACTTGTCGAACTGCGGGACGTACACGTGACCTACCGTCGCCGCGGACACGCGTTCCGGGCGCTCGAGGGCATCACCCTGGACGTCGCACCGGGCGAGCACCTCGGCGTGGTCGGGGGCTCGGGCTCGGGGAAGACCACGATCATCCGCACGATGCTCGGCCTCACCCGACTGACCTCGGGCGAGGTTTGGTTCGACGGGAACCGAGTCGACGGTGTGCCCGAGCGCAAGCGCACCGAACTGCGCAGCCGCGCCTCATTGGTCTTCCAGGACCCGTTCTCGTCCCTCAACCCGCGGATGCGGGTATCCGACATCGTCGCAGAACCACTCCGGTCACCGCGTCTGCGGTCCCGTGGTCTGCCGCCCCCGGACAACGACGTGGTCGCTGCCATGCTCGATGCGGTCGGCCTCGGCCTGGACGTCATGCCGCGCTACCCTCACCAGCTCTCCGGGGGGCAACGGCAGCGTGTGGCCATCGCACGGGCGCTTGTCGGCAGACCCGACCTCCTGATCGCGGACGAGCCGGTCTCGGCCCTGGACGTCTCGGTCCGCGCACAGGTGCTGAACCTCCTGAACGACCTGGCAGGGGAGCGAGCCCTGGCCTTCGTGCTGGTCTCGCACGATCTCGCCGTGGTCAGGCACATGTGCCAACGCGTGGCGGTGGTCGAGAGAGGCGTCCTGGTCGAGTCGGGGCCCGTCGAGCGGGTGTACGGGGCACCGCAGCACCCGTACACGCGTGCCCTGCTCGATGCGACGCTGTCCGTGTGAGCTGCGACGGTGCGGCCGGTCCGGGCGCCCGGAGTAGACTCCGCGCCTGTGAAGGTACTGCTGCTTGAGAACATCCACTCGGAGGCCGTCCGCGCCCTGACCAGCCGCGGCTACGAGGTGGAGACCGTCCCGGGAGCCCTCGCGGAGGACGACCTGATCAGGGCGCTGGAGGGCGTCGACATGCTCGGCATCCGGTCGCGCACCTATGTCACACGCCGGGTCCTGGAGAACGCCCCCCAACTGAGCGCCATCGGTGCATTCTGCATCGGCACGAATCAGATCGACCTCGATGCCGCCTCCGAACATGCCGTGGCCGTTTTCAACGCCCCCTACTCCAACACGAGATCCGTGGTCGAGATGGTCATGGCCGAGATCATGGTCCTCGCCCGTAGACTCACGGACCGCAACCGTGACATGCATGCAGGCATCTGGGACAAGTCCGCGACGGGTTCGCACGAGGTCAGGGGACGCACCCTCGGAATCGTCGGGTACGGCAACATCGGTTCGCAGCTGTCCATCGTGGCGGAGGCCATGGGCATGCGGGTCTACTTCTACGACCTCCTCGACAAGCTGGCGCTGGGCAACGCCAAGCGGGTCGGCTCCCTCGACGAACTGTTCGAGGTCGCGGAGACCATCTCGCTGCACGTGGACGGCCGGCCGGGCAACACCGGGCTCATCGGTGCTGCGGAGTTCGCGAAGATGCGTCCGCGCACGATCTTCCTGAACCTGTGCCGCGGCAGCGTGGTCGACCTGGACGCCCTGCGTGATGCGCTCGAGACCGGCCAGATCGCGGGCGCCGCAGTCGACGTGTTCCCCAAGGAGCCGCGTTCGAAGGGCGAGGAGTTCGTCTCGCCGCTGCGTGGCATGTCGAATGTCATCCTGACCCCCCACATCGGCGGCTCCACGGCCGAGGCACAGGAGGACATCGGCCACTTCGTCGCCGGGAAGCTCGCCGACTACGCCGAACTCGGCGTCACGTCCATGTCCGTGAACTTCCCGGAGGTGGCGGCCGGACCGATCGGGGCGCGGCGCGTGGTGCACCTGCACCGCAACGTGCCCGGCGTCATGGCGCGCCTGAATTCCGTGCTGGCCGGCCACAACATGAACATCGGTTCGCAGAGCCTCGCCACCGTCGGCGACTACGGGTACGCCATCACCGACGTTTCGGGCGACGGCTTCGACAACCTGCTGGCCGAACTGGAGGGCCAGGACGAGACGATCCGCGTCCGCGTTCTCTGAGGAGACACCGACCGGCGCTTCCCTGAGGGGGCCCAGGCTCCCTCAGGGGGCTACCCCTCGCCCCTGAGGATGGCCAGGACTGCCTCGTGCAGTCTGCTGTTGGTCGCGAGGGCACCGGGCCCGGCCACGCCGTCGACGCCGTCGATGCTCGTGAACCGGCCACCGGCCTCCCTCACGATGATGTCGAGGGCCGCCATGTCGTAGAGGGCGAGGGCGGGCTCACAGGCGATGTCCACCGAGCCCTCGGCCACCAGCATGTAGCTCCAGAAGTCGCCGTAGGCACGGCTCCGCCAGACCCGGCGCATGAGGTCGACGAAGCCCTGCCCGCGACCCGATTCCACCCATTCGGAGACCTCCGAGTACGACAGGGACGCGTCCTCGAGGCCACCGACCTTGCTGACCCAGATCTCGTTGCCGCTCATGATCGAGCGACCTGTGAATGCGCCGCCGCCCAGGCTCGCCCACCAGCGCCGCTGAAGTGCGGGTGCCGAGACGACCGACGCCACGATCTGGCCGTCCTCCTCGAGTGCGATGAGGGTTGCCCAGACCGGCACCCCGCGCAGGTAGTTCTTGGTGCCGTCGATCGGGTCGATGATCCAGCGCCGGCTCGATGAACCCGTGTCGGCGAACTCCTCTCCGTGGACGGCATCCCGCGGCCTGGTCCTGGACAGGGTGCGCCGGATCGACTCCTCGACGGCCGTGTCGGCCTCCGTCACCGGCGTGTTGTCGGGTTTGCTCTCGAAGCGCAGGTCCTGCGCCCGGAACCGGTTCATCGACAGCGAGTCGGCGTCGTCCGCGAGGACATGCATGAGCCGGAGATCGTCGGTGAGGGAACGTGTTGGGGCCATGCACACAACCTATCGGAGGTGCTGGCAGGGTCACACGAAGGCGCGCTCCATGCGACGGAACGAAGCCAGACGGCTCTCGTCCAGGCGGCCGTCGACGACGGCGGCATCGAGGGCGCAGTCGATGGAGTCCGTGGTGTGGCGGCAGCCCCGGGGGCAGTCCCTGGCGATTACCGCGAGGTCCGGGAATGCCCCGACGAACGAGCCAGGGCTCACATGGCTGATGCCGAACGAACGCACGCCGGGGGTGTCGATGATCCAGCCGCCCTCCGGCAGTTCGATGGCCATGGCGGACGTGGAGGTGTGGCGTCCCTTGCCGGTGACCTCGCTCACGGCACCGGTTGCACGGTGCGCGGCGGGCACGAGGGCGTTGACCAGCGTCGACTTCCCGACCCCGGAATGGCCGATCAGCACGGTCGTGTGGCCGCGGAGAACCTCGTGGACATCCTCGAGGCCGGAACCGGGACGGGTGACGACGATTGGCAGGCCAAGGGACGAATAGGCGTCGCGCAACTCCTCCGGGCTTGCCAGATCCGACTTCGTCAGGCACAGGATCGGACTCACCCCGGCGTCGTAGGCGGCGACGAGGATGCGGTCGATCATGCCGACCCTGGGCTCGGGATCGGCGAGCGAGGTCACGATCATGAGCTGGTCCGCATTGGCGACGATGGGGCGCTCGAAGGTGTCGGCGTCGTCCGCGCTCCTGCGCAGCATGCTCCTGCGGGGCTCCACCTCGACGATCCGCGCCAGCGTGCCCTCGGCACCTGAGACATCACCGTCGAGCCGGACGACGTCCCCGACGATGACGCCCTTGCGGCCGATGACGCGGGCCTTGGTGGCCGTCACGTGCGTGCCGTCCTCCAGGAGACAGCGGTAGCGTCCCCGGTCCACGGTGACGACGAGTGCCGTGGGTGCCTCGCTATAGTCGGGCCGCTCCTTGGTCCGTGGGCGGCTCCGCTTCCTCGGGCGTTCGAAGGCCGCGTGGTCGTCCTCGAAGACTCCGCCACGCGCCATCAGGCACTCACGAGAGAGGCCCAGTCGGCGGCGAAGTCCGGCATGGTCTTGCCGACGCAGTCGAGGTCGGTGACGCCCAGCCCCGGGATCCGGAGCGCGAGGATGGCCGCTGTGTGGACCATCCGGTGATCCGCGTACGTCTCGAACGGCTCCTCTGCGAGGCCGCCTCCGCCGTGGACAAGGAGCCCGTCGGAGGTCTCCGTGGCCCGGATGCCCAACCTCGCGAACTCCGTTGCCAGGGCGGCGAGTCGATCCGTCTCGTGCCCCCGGATGTGGCCGACGCCACGGATCGTGGTGGGGCCCTCGGCGAGCGCGGCAAGGGCTGCCACCACCGGGGTCAACTCGGAGGCTGCGTTCAGGTCCACGTCCACGCCCCTCAGTGGTCCGGTGCCGGTGAGAGTGACCTCGTCGCCGCTCCGCACCACGGTCGCTCCCATCCCGGAGGCGACGTCGAGGAACATCGCTCCGGGCTGGAGGCTGTGGGCCGGCCATCCCGGCACGGTCACGGATCCGCCTGTGGCCATCGCCGCCGCGAGGAACACCGAGGCATTGGTCAGGTCGGGTTCCACCTGACCGTCGCGCGCCGAGATCCTGCCCTGATGGACGAACCATGCAGTCTCGCCGACCTCGTCCACGGTGACGCCGCGATCACGCAACATCGTGACGGTCATCTCGATGTGGGGACGCGACGGCAGGGTGGCGCCGACGTGACGCACGGTCAGGCCCCCGTCGAGGAGGCATCCCACCAACAGCAGGCCGGAGACGTACTGGCTGGTGGCCGAGGAATCCACCGTCACCTCGCCACCGCTCCTGATGGGTCCGGTCACGGTGAAGGGCAGGTGATCGGAATCGACGGTGGCGCCCAGGGACCGCAGCCCGTCCAGCAGCCCGGCCATCGGACGGGCGCTCGCATGTGCGTCCCCGTAGAACCACGTCCGGCCGTCGGCCAAGGCGGCGATCGGTGGCACGAAACGCATCACCGTGCCCGCCAACCCGCAGTCGATGCCTCCGGGTGCCGCGTGGAAGCGTGCGGGCGGGACGACCCGGAGTCCGCCCCCCGAACCGCCGGAGATGCAGGCACCCAGCGCCCGGAGTGCGCCGATCATGAGTTCGCTGTCACGCGAGGTGAGGGCACCTGTGATGGTGGAAGGCCCGTCGGCGAGGGCCGCGAGGACGAGTGCCCGATTCGTCTCCGACTTGGAGCCGGGAACCACGACGCGGCCGCTGACCGGGCCCCTTGCGTGGGGGAGCGGATGACTCATGCGGCCTTCTGGGGCCTTTGCCTCCTGCCGGGAGCCGGCTCCTCGGGCTTCTGGGTGTGCTCGGCCCGCCATGCGAGACTCGGTCTGCCCTGCAGGTCCTGTGCGGCGAGCAGGGTGCTTCCGAGAAGCGCCAACTGCGTCAGGACCTCCGGGCGGGCCGCGGTTCGTTCCTCCTTCGAGGCGTCCTTGCCCGGGCATGCGATGGCGATGTTGAGGATGCTCGTCTTGGCCAGGATGAGCGCCCCGATGCGACGTCCGATGCCGGTGGCGAACATCACCCCGCCGAGGATCTGGGCGCCGCCGGTCAGGCGGACCCAGGTCTCCGCCTTCTGCGGAACCCAGGACGAGTAGGAGGCGGGAACCGCCCGCTGGACGAGAGGGGTCACCTTGGCGACGAATGCCTCGGCGTCTGCCGCGGCATCCGCGGGCTGCATGAACTTCTTGGCGCCGTCGGCGATGAAGGTGCCGGCTACCAGGCTGCGGGCGATGAAGCGCAGGAGACTCATGTGCCCAACATACCGGTTCCCGGATGGGGCTCCCCCGGGGCAGGCCTAGATTGGGGGCATGTGCGGACGCTACGCGGCGACGGCCGGGGTTGACGAACTGGTCGAGGCATTCGACCTAGATCTGGTCACGGACGACGGCAGGGGGGCCTGCGCCCCCCGCTGGAACGTGGCGCCGATGTCCGACGTGCCTGCGGTGGTGGAGCGGCTGGTGGACGGCGTCGTCGTGCGCAAGCTCGTCGGGCTGCGGTGGGGGCTCGTCCCCGGCTGGGCGAAGGACCCGCGCGACGGGGCAAGGCTCATCAACGCCAGGTCGGAGACTGTCGCCACGAAACCCGCATTCCGCAAGGCCTTCTCCAGCCGCCGCTGCATCCTGCCCGCCCTCGGGTACTACGAGTGGCGCCAGGAGACCGACGAGGGCAGGGCGGTGAAGCAGCCGTACTTCCTCACGCCCAAGGACCGGTCGATCCTTCCGATGGCGGGCATCTACGAGTTCTGGCGGGGCCCGGACGGGTGGCTAGCCACCTGCTCGATCATCACCACTGCCGCCTCGGACGACACCGGGTGGGTCCATGACCGCATGCCGATGACGACCACAGACCTGGCTTCCTGGCTCGATCCGAACCTGACCGATCCGGCCACCGTGGCGGGCCTGCTGGTGCCGCCCGCCGGTCTTGGGGTGCGCAAGGTGTCGCGCGAGGTGAACCGCTCGGGCAACGAGGGTCCGCAGTTGGTTGCGGAGGTTCCCTGACCGGTGCCCCCGCGGAATAAGGCGTAGGTGCACCGCGTTGTCCCTGACATGCTCGACACGATCACGCGGACCACGGCGACGGCGCAGATGGACAGCGTCGCCATGTTCTGCTGGTCGGCGGTATCGTCCTTCCTGATGAACACCGAGGTCGCAGCCGAGCAGGTCAGGCCGGAGGATGGAGACCCTCCGGGCCATGACGATGTCGCCTTCGAGGCCGAGGCGCTCTCCCATCTGGACCGCCTCTACGGGGCTGCGCTCCGCATGACGCGCAATGCCGCGGACGCGGAGGACTTGGTGCAGGAGACCTACGCCAAGGCGTTTCAGGCCAGCCGCACCTTCACTCCGGGGACGAACCTGAAGGCCTGGCTGTACCGGATTCTCACGAACAGCTACATCAACCACTACCGCAAGGCGAAGCGCTCGCCGGTGACAACTCCCGACTCCGACATCGAGGACTGGCAGCTGGCCCGCGCGGCATCACATGATGCGGTCGGGCTCAGGTCGGCCGAGATGGAGGCACTCGACCTGACACCGGACACTGCCGTCGCGGATGCGATGGCGAGGCTCCCGGAGAACTACAGGCAGGCCGTCTACCTGTCCGACGTGGAGGGGTTCTCGTACAAGGAGATCGCCGAGATCATGGGGACGCCCATCGGCACCGTCATGAGCCGCCTCAACCGGGGCCGGGGCCTGTTGCGTGGCTACCTCGCCGACTACGCCGCCGAGCGCGGCATGGTCGGGCGTCCGAGGGGAGGGCGGTGATGTCCGAGCCTGCCATGTCGAGCCACGAGCACGACGAACTGGACGAGTGTGTGCGGGCCCTGGAGTCGGTCCACGCCTTCCTGCACCACGAACTGACAGAGGGCGACGCCGACCTCATCCGGCATCATCTACACGCATGTGAGCGATGTATGGAGAACTTCGAGATCGAGTCCACCATCACGGAGATGATCCACCGCAGCCAGGCGCCGGCGAGGGCACCGAGGCAACTGCTGGCCAGGGTTGAGCGGTTGCGCATCACACGCGGTGCGTGAGGACCCGGCGGCCGGAGACCCGGGCCAGGAGACAGACGAGCCCCCGCTCATGCGGGGGCTCTTGTGTCTCTTGTGTCTTGTCTCCGGTGGAGCGACTCAGCTGGCGTTGGGACGCTTGCCGTGGTTCGCCTTGTTCTTGCGGCGCGCGCGTCGCTTGCGTCCGGTCTTTGCCATATCGGTCTCCTCAGTACTAACGGGTGCTGGCCCATTCTGCCAGAATCCGGCCGCGGGACGAAACGTGGCAGAGTATCGCCCATGGTCACATCTGCTGCACGGGCGCTGTCGGATACCGAGTGGCTGCATGCCTTCGTCGAGCAGTGGCATCTCCTGGCCGACCTCAGCTTCTCCGACCTCCTGTTGTGGCTGCCTGACGAGGAGGGGGACACGTTCACGTGCATCGCCCAGATCAGGCCGGTCACGGGCCCCACTGCGCTGGAGGACGACGTCACGGGCGAGGTGCTGGCGTATGAGCCGGACAACCCCGTCACGGTCGCCTACCTGAGTCGTGAGATCGCAGAGACGAGCGACAACGAACTGAACGCTGGAATCCCCGTGGACGTGTGGGCCGTGCCGGTGGTGCGGGGCGACAGGGTCATCGCCGTGATGGAGCGGCACACCAACCAGATGGGTGTCCGCGCCATCGGCGTACTGGAGGAGAACTACATGGAGATGGCCGACGTCCTGACCGCCATGGTCATGGAGGGTCGGTTCCCGCTTCCGCCGCCGAGCGACCATGCACTGGCCCCCAAGGTGGGGGACGGGCTGCTGCGGGTACAGGCCGACGGCACCATCACGTATGCCTCCCCGAACGCCATCACGGCATTTCGCAGGCTGGGCGCACAGGGCGATCTGGAGGGAGAGGACTTCGGCGACGTCATCCGCGGCCTCCGCCAGGGTGTCGAGTCGGTGGGGCAGACCCTCATGGCCGACCTGCGGGCACGCCGCAGCGTCGTGTTCGACGTGGAACAGGCACGCACGTCGATGCGCTTCGTCCTGTTGCCGCTGGAGGTGGCGGGTGTCGAGCTGGGAATGCTCGTACTGTGCCGCGACACCACCGACCTCAGGCGGAGGGACCGGATGCTCGTCACCAAGGACGCGACCATCCGCGAGATCCATCACCGCATCAAGAACAACCTGCAGACCGTGGCTGCGCTGCTTCGCATGCAGTCCCGGCGATTGACATCCGAGGAGGGCCGGGAGGCGCTCCGGGACGCGAACCGCCGCGTCTCCTCGATCGCACTGGTGCACGACACGCTCAGCCAGAGCTTCGACGAGGACGTGGCATTCGACCAGATCTGTGATCGGATCCTGCGCATGGTGGGGGATCTCGCAGCATCGTCCGGTGTCGTGGATGCCCGCCGGACCGCGTCCTTCGGGGTGGTTCCATCCGAGGCCGCCACCTCGCTCGCCATGATCATCACCGAGCTCTGCCAGAACGCCATCGAGCATGGGCTGGCAAGCTCGTCCGGCCGCGTCGAGGTGCGGCCGAGACGGGAAGGGTCAACGCTGGTCGTCGACGTCCTGGACGACGGCGCCGGTCTCCCGGAGGGCTTCGTCCTCGGTGCGCAGACCAGCCTCGGACTGGCGATCATCTCCACCCTCGTCACCGACCTTGGGGGCACGCTGGAACTCGGTCCGAGACCAGACGGGAGCGGGACCCGTGCGCGTCTCACGATGACGTTCTGAGCCGCTACTGGTGCCCCAGCGCCGCCCTCGACGAAGGCAGCAGGACGGCCACCACCGTCGCCGCGAACAGGCAGGCCCCCAACGCGGCCCCGATGGACTGGGCGAGGTCTCCCGCGGAGAGCAGGCTGATGCACGTGGCCAGGTTCAGCAGGGCCGGGGCGACGATGAGGCCCCGTGCCAGCACGTGCCTGCGCCAGCCGAGCCACGCCCCGAGCGCGATGACCAGCCCGTAGGCGACCAGCATGAACCCTATCCCGCTGCTGAAGGTGGCGTGCCCGGAGAACATCGAGACGACGCCGACGACGATCACCGCGATCGAAGAGACGGCGGCGCCTGAAACGGCGACCCTCAAGGAGAGCGGGAGGGCGTGATCCGTCCTGGGCTGCATGGCCTCACTGTCCCACATCGGCGACAAGATGCCTACCATCGCCACCCGCGTGGACTCTTGTCTATCGCCAGGCGGGAGGGTAGATTCTGACGGGCCCAGTCGTCAGATCAGCTGGTCCTGATCGCTATCAGAAGGAGTGCGACGAGCATGGATTGGCGCCACAAGGCTGCCTGCCTCACGGAGGATCCGGAACTGTTCTTCCCCGTCGGGAACACCGGCCCCGCACTCCAGCAGATCGAGGAGGCCAAGAAGGTCTGCCAGCGCTGCGAGGTGCGCGAACAGTGCTTGGCCTGGGCGCTCGAGAACGGTCAGGACCACGGCGTCTGGGGCGGAATGAGTGAGGACGAGCGGCGAGCGATCAAGCGGCGGGCCGCCCGCACCCGGCTGCGCAACGGCTGACCCTCCGCACCACGGGGGCGCCGGTCAGGCCAAGCGCCCCGCACCCTCCGCAGGTGAGGCGATGAACCACGTGGGCTGAGCGAATCCGGCGCCCGCGAATGCTTCTGCGATTCGTGCCCCGATGCGGTCGCCCTCTCCCCTGGTGCACAGTGCGATGATGCAGCCGCCGAAGCCACCGCCGGTCATGCGCGCCCCCAGCGCTCCCGACCCGCGAGCGGTCTCGACCGCCAGGTCGACCGTCGGAACCGTGATCTCGTAGTCGTACCGCATCGACTCGTGCGAGGCGTCCAGCAGCGGCGCCAGTCCGGCCAGGTCACCGCTGCTCGCAACCTCGAACGCGGCCAGGGTGCGAGCGTTCTCGGTGACGACGTGCCGTACCCGCTTGCGCATGATCTCGTCGTCCAGCCGGGACAGCGCGTCATCGAGGTCGTCAACGTCGCGAAGTGCCGCGACGCCGAGGATGGCGGATGCCTCCTCGCACGTGCGACGCCGGGCGCCGTACTCGCCGTCCACGTGGCTGTGCGGTGTGTGGGTGTCCAGCACCAGGATCTCCAGGCCCTGTTCCGGCATGGGCAGCGGCACGAGCGTGGCCTCCAGCGTCCGGCAGTCGAGGAACAGTCCGGCGTCGCGGCGGCAGAGGGTGCTCGCGGCCTGGTCCAGAAGGCCGGTCGGTGCACCCACGTACTGGTTCTCGGCCACACGCGCCAGCTTGGCGCGGTCCATCGGCAGAATATCGAGGGCGAACAGGTCGCACATCGCAGCCACGACGGCGCACTCGATGGCCGCGGAGCTTGACAGACCGGCGCCGAGGGGAACGTCGGAGGTGAGTACCAAGGTGACGCCCCCGACCTCCTCCCCGGCGGTGCGCAGTGCCCAGACGACACCGGCAAGGTAGGCCGCCCAGCCGCCGGAGCCGGGGGCGAGGTCCGCGAGTGCAAGGGTCACGGTCTCGCCCAGCTCCATGGAGTGCAGCAGGATGGTCGCGTCGTCACGGCGACCCGCCGCGACGACGGCCTTCTTGTCCAGCGCGAACGGCAGGACGAACCCGTCGTTGTAGTCCGTGTGCTCGCCGATCAGGTTGACCCGTCCCGGCGCGAACCACAGACCCTCAGGGTCCCGATCCGTCAGGGCGCGGTACTCGGCCTGGAGCGCGTCGAGATCAAGCATGTGTTCCTCCGGTGGGGCTCAGGTGTGGGCGGTGGTGTCATCGGGCGAAGGCGCGCTGCATGAGGTCCTCGCTCTGCAACGCGTGCACCTGGTGGGAACCGACGGACGGCGCGGAGGCCCATGGGCGGGCCACCCTCGTCATCTTGAGGTCGATGTCCGCGTACACCTTGACCGAGTTCGCGAGGTGGGCGTCGAGGAAGTACCAGGCGCCCTGGTTCGCCGGCTCGTCCTGGACGAACCTGATGTCGGTGACATGGCCGTAGCGGGTCAGGATCTCGGCGAGTGCCTCGCCGGGCAGGGGATAGAGGCGCTCAAGCGGCACGATGGCGAACTTCTGGTCGAGGCCGTGCTGTTCCCGGTAGCTCGCCAGCTCCCAGCGGATCTTGCCGGAGCAGAGCAGGATCGTCTCAACGGTGGACGGATCGACGATGGTCGGGTCGTCCAGGGCGGGCCGCCACTTGCCGGACGTGAAGTCGTTCGGCATGGAGGCCGCCTGCTTGCTGCGGAGCATCGATTTCGGGGTGGCAACCACCACGGGGCGGTGGAAGTTAACGTAGGCGTGTTGGCGCAGCAGGTGGAAGTAGCTCGCAGCGGTGGACGGCTGGCACACCGCGAGCGCGTTCTCCGCACACAGCTGCAGCCAGCGTTCGATGCGGGCCGAGCTGTGATCGGGTCCCTGGCCCTCGTACCCGTGCGGCAGCAACAGGACGACGCCGGACTTCTGGGTCCACTTCGCCGCACCGGAGACCACGAACTCGTCCGTGATGATCTGGGCGCCGTTGGCGAAGTCGCCGAACTGCGCCTCCCACATGACCAGCGCGTCGGGGCGAGCCACCGAATACCCGTACTCGAACCCGAGCGCCGCGTACTCGCTCAGGAGGGAGTCCCACACCTCGAACGTGGCCTGGTCCTCGGACAGGTGCTTGAGCGGTACCCAGGCCTCGTTCGTGACCCTGTCGACGATGGCGGCGAAGCGCTGCGAGAATGTGCCGCGCCTCGAGTCCTGCCCCGCCAGCCGCACCGGCCGCTTCTCCAGGAGCAGGGAGCCGATCGCCAGGATCTCGGCCGTCGCCCAGTCGATCGGGCCGTTCAGGATGTTGTCCGCCCTGCGCTCCAGTTGGGGCCAGACCTTCGGATGGGGCGTGAACCCCTCGGGGAGGTTCGTGTGCACCTGGGAGATCAACTGCATTGCTTCCGCGGTGATCTCGGTCAGCCGCTGCTCGGGCTTGGTGGGGTAGTAGGGGACCCTTGAGTATTCGTCATCGGGGACGTTGTGGCTCTCCGCATCACGGACCTCACGGAACACGTTCTCGAGCCGGCTGCGGAACCGGTTCATGACGCCCTCGGCATCGGCCATGGAGATGTCCGCACGGCCGATGAGCGACTCGGTGTAGAGGCGCCTCACGGACCGCTTCTGCTCGATGAGGTCGTACATCTTGGGCTGGGTGAAGCTGGGATCGTCGCCCTCGTTGTGGCCGCGGCGCCGGTAGCAGACGAGGTCGATGACGACGTCCTTGTTGAAGCGCTGCCGGTACTCGAAGGCGAGGCGGGCCGCCCGGATGCAGGAGTCGGGATCGTCGCCGTTGATGTGCAGCACCGGCGCGGAGATCGCCTTCGCGACGTCGGTGGAGTAGGTGGAACTCCGGCTCTCGATGGGCGCGGTGGTGAAGCCGACCTGGTTGTTCACCACGACATGGATGGTGCCGCCTGTCTTGTAGCCACGGAGTTGGCTCATCTGGAGGGTCTCGAACACCACTCCCTGGCCCGCGAATGCGGCATCGCCGTGCAGCAGCAGCGGCAGGACGGGGTAGTCGCCGGTCCCGAGCACGTCCTGCTTCGCGCGTGCGATGCCCTCCACCACGGGGTTCACCGCCTCCAGGTGGGACGGGTTGGCGGCGACGGACGCCTTGATGGTGCGTCCGTTGGCCGCGAGGAAGGTGCCCTCGGATCCGAGGTGGTACTTGACGTCGCCCGTGACGCTGGAAGGGTCGATGGCGCCGTCGAACTCGCGGAAGATCTGGGCGTACTTCTTGCCCACGATGTTCGCGAGCACGTTCAGCCGACCCCGGTGGGGCATGCCGATGCACACCTCGTCCATCGAGTCGTTCGCCGCCTGCTGACAGATCTCGTCCAGAAGGACGATCAGGGACTCGCCGCCCTCGAGCGAGAACCGCTTCTGCCCGACGAACTTGGTCTGCAGGAACGTCTCGAATACCTCTGCCTCGTTCAGCTTGTCGAGGGCGTGCATGTGCTCCTCGTGCGTGAGGGCCTTGCGGGGCACCTCGATGCGCTTCTGGAACCAGTGTCGCTGCTCGGGGTCGGCGATGTGCATGTACTCGACCGCGACCGTGCGGCAGTAGGAGTCCTGCAGTACGTCGAGGATCTCCCTCAACGTCAGGTAGGCGCGGTCGGAGGTGCCGAACTGGCCGACCGCGAACTCCCTGTCGAGGTCCCAGATCGACAGGCCGTGGGTCTCGAGCCGCAGGTCCTCGTGTGAACGCTGGCGGTACTCGAGCGGGTCGGTGTCTGCGACGAGGTGCCCGAACGACCGGTACGCATTTACCAGTTCGAGAATCCGTGCGTGCTTGGTCACCTGGCTCACCCGGTGCGCCGAGACGTCCGTCGACCAGCGGAACGGCTCGTATGGGATGCGCAGGGCCTCGAAGATCTCGTCGTAGAAACGGTCCTCGCCGAGGAGGAGTTGGTGCATGCGCTTCAGGAACTCACCTGACTGGGCGCCCTGGATCACGCGGTGGTCGTAGGTCGAGGTGAGCGTGGTCACCTTGGAGACGCCGAGTTCGGTGATCCGCGACGACGACATGCCCTGGAACTCGGCCGGGTAGTCGATGCTGCCGACGCCCAGGATCAGGCCCTGGCCCGTCATGAGTCGGGGAACCGAGTGATTGGTTCCGATGCCGCCGGGGTTGGTGAGGGAGACCGTGGTGTTCGCGAAGTCCGCCACGGTCAACTCGCCCTTCCTCGCCCGGTCGACGAGGGTCTCGTAGGCGGCCCAGAACTGGGAGAAGTTCAGCGACTCGCAGCCCTTGATGTTCGGGACCAGCAACTGCCGAGAGCCGTCGGCCTTCCTGACGTCGACGGCGACCCCAAGGTTGATCGAGGGATTCTGGACCAGCGTCGGCTTGCCGTCCACGGCGTCGTATGCGTCGTTCATGCCCGGCACATCGGCGACCGCCCTGACCATCGCGTAGGCGATGATGTGCGTGAACGACACCTTCCCGCCCTTCGAGGTGCGCAGGAAGTTGTTGATGAGGGTTCGCTGGTCGATCACGAGCTTCATCGGCACGCTCCGCACCGAAGTGGCGGTCGGTACCGAGAGCGAGACATCCATGTTCTTCGCGGTCCGCATGGGGGCGCCGCGGAGGACGGTCAGCCGGGGCTGGGCGGCGCTGGGCTCCGGCCGGAGGCTGGGGCTCGGTGCGTTGGCGGACAGGCCTGCGCCACTGCCCGGGGAGGCAGGGGATTCGCTGGTTGGCTTCGCCGATGTCTCGACGGTGGCCTGGGGCTGTCTGGTGGTCGCTGCGGCGGGTCGACCGGCGGCTGCCGGTGCCTGTGGCGGGACAGGTGCGGGCGCGACGGGGACGGGAGCCTGTGTGACGGCGGGCGCGACGACGGCCGCTGCGGCCGGCGCCGGTGTCACGGGTGGCGTTGAGGTTGGCGCCGGGGCCGGCTTCGAGGCGGGAAGAGCGCTCCCGGCGAAGTACCGTCGCCAGGAATCGTCGACCGATTGTGGATCCCGCTCGTAGGCCTCACGCATCTCGTCGATCAGCCAGGAGTTGGCCCCGAACGCATCCTGCGAATCCTTCTGTGACATGTCCAAGTGGCTTGGCCACAATCCCCTCTGTGAGTTCCCGGTCAGGCTGCGGTGCCTCCGATTGGGAAGCTTACCGAATCACGAGAGCCCGCGCCCACGCGTTCCCGGGGCGTCGTCGGGACTGGTGCCGTGGCTCGCCAGGACAGATGCACGGCATGCACCAGCATCGCGACCAGCAGCACGTTTCGAAGAATCAGGACCGAGGTGGAGAGCCCCTCACCGTTGGTGGCGGCCATGATGCCCTGGGTGGCCCACGGATACGTGATCTGGGTGAGCGCCGCCACCAGAACCATGGCGACCGCCTGGACACGGACGTGCCGACGCAACCGGGGCGCGCGGACGGTCGTCAGCAGGACGGCCACGGGGCCGCCGAGCCAAGGGATGTACTGGGGGGAGAGGGTCTTGTTCGCAACCACGGTGGCGAGCAGGATCGCCAGCATCGCCAGCAGGATCCCGTCCCGGCAGTCGTCGGACTCCTCCTCGAATCGGCGCATCAGTCGCCAGGTGAGCGCGGCAGTGAGGAGCAGCGAGCCGACGGTCAAGACGGTGGAGACGGCCAGCATGGCGCCCACGCCCGGACCCTTGACCTCTATGGCGTTGAACTCCGAGAGGAAGACGCTCCAGGACTCCTGGTGCGTGAAGGTCCGCATGAACATGAGTGGCGTCGCGGGGACGGACTCCATCTGGAGTCCCCGCTCGCGCTGCCAGGCCAGCGGCGAGGAGGTGCGCGCCCAGCCGACGGCAACCAGCGAGGACATCGCCAGCAGGATCCCGGCGACGAGGAACGCGACGAGGCGGGTGCGCGCGCCACCCCTTCGAAGCGGGCTGGGCGCCGCCATCGGGGCCGCGAGCAGCGCAGGCCACAACTTCACTGCGGCGCCCACGGCCACCAGGACGCCTGCGAGCCGGGGACGGGTGGCCATCCACAGGCACGCCCAAACGACGATGGCGGCGGGAATCAGGTCGAACCGGAACCAGATGAGGGGCCCGCAGGCCCCCGTGAACAGGACCCAGAACCAGGCTCCCTGTTCGCGGCCGGGCCGGAAGAGCGTCAACGCGACGACGGCGGTCAGGCCGATCATCGACCCGGCGAACAACGGTTGCCACGTCTGCCAACCCCCGCCGAGGGTGTAGATGGCCGCAAGTATCCACACGGCGGGCATCGGGTATTCGGGCATCACGTCGGTGTTGCCGCTCACCATCAAGTCGTTCAGGTGATAGGCGTAGTACGAGATGTCGTTCTGCACGAAGGAGACCTCGGGCAGCCCGAAGAACCACAGGTTGAGCCAGAGCAGTGCCACGAAACCCCCGGCCAGTGCCAGGATGCGTGGCAGCAGTGAGGCCAGGGACGTCCCGGTGCGGTCGTTCACGGCTTCTCCTCACGTGAGGCCCCGGCCGGCCATGCAAGTGCATCGAAGCGCCCCCGCGAGGATTCGAACCTCGGCTCCCGCCTCCGGAGGGCGGTGCTCTATCCCCTGAGCTACGGGGGCCCATGGGCCGCGTCGCCTGAGCGACCTGCACAGGTTAGCAAACATCCGTGCGTCTGCTGAATCGCGGTTCGCCCCCATGTTCTGGCACGCTTTGGAGACATGACCCACACTCATATGGCGGGCGCCATCCACGCCGACGTCGCGCAGTCCGGCCCGGAGTGGCTGGAGTTGCCCGACGACCTGAACGCGCTGAACCCCGCACTGTGGCCGGCCGGGACGCGTCGGGACGACTCGGGAGGGGTGGCCGTCGGTGGTGCATCGCTCGTCGGCATCGCACGCACGCATGGCACGCCCTACTACCTGCTGGACGAGGCGGACTTCCGCGCCAGGGCCGCGGCGTTCCGCGAGGCGTTCGCGGGGTGGGAGATCTTCTACGCAGGCAAGGCCCTGCTGACGCGCAGTGTCGCCAGGTGGGTCCACGAGGAGGGGCTCGGCCTCGACGTCACGACGATGGGCGAGATGCGCATCGCGCTGGCGGGCGGCATGCCGGCCTCGCGGCTCGGGTTCCACGGCAACAACAAGTCCGTCGCGGAACTCCGGTTCGCGCTGGAGCAGGGCGTGGGCAAGATCATCGTGGACTCGCATGCGGAGATCTCCCGCATCGAACAACTCTGCAGGGAGCTGGGAACGCGGGCGAACGTGATGGTCCGGGTCACCACCGGCGTCGAGGCGCACACCCACGACTACATCGCAACCGCGCACGAGGACCAGAAGTTCGGCCTCTCTGTGTCGAGCGGCCAGGCGCTTGCGGCGCTCGTGCGCTGCCACACCTCCGACGTGCTCGACCTGCGGGGCGTCCACAGCCACATCGGCTCCCAGATCTTCGGTACTGCAGGCTTCGAGGTGGCAATCCGCAGGACGCTGCGCCTTGCGCACCAGTTCCGTACCGCCACGGGGGCGGAACTCACGGACCTGGATCTTGGCGGGGGATTCGGCATCGCCTACACGCCCGCGGACTCCCCGATGGCTCCCGACCAGTTGGCGGCCGCCTTTCTCGACATCGTCGACGCGGAGTGCGCTGTGCTCGGTCTCACCCGGCCGCGGCTGGCGATCGAACCGGGGCGTGCAATCTGCGGCCCGGCAGGTGTGGCCGTGTACGAGGTGGGCACCATCAAGGTCGTCGAGCTGGAGGGCAATCGCTCGCGCGTCTACGTGTCGGTCGACGGCGGCATGAGCGACAACATCCGCCCGGCGCTGTACGCGGCCGAGTACTCCTGCGTGCTCGCGAACCGCACCTCCGATGCGCCTCCGGTGCTCTGCCGGGTCGTCGGGAAGCACTGCGAGTCCGGCGACATCCTCATCCGGTTCGCATTCCTGCCCGGTGACATCACCCCCGGCGACCTCATCGCCGTCCCGGCGTCGGGCGCCTACTCCCGCTCGATGGCGAGCAACTACAACCAGGTGCCGAAACCGCCGCTGCTCGCGGTGGCCGACGGCGTGGTCAGTACGCTGCTCAGGCGGGAGACAATTGAAGACCTGATGCGACTGGACGTAGGGGAGTGACCATGAAGGACGCTGAGCCACTCAAGGTGGCGCTGTTGGGAGCGGGTGTGGTCGGGTCGCAGGTGGCCAGGATCCTGACCACCGAGCAGCAGACGCTCGAATCGCGGATCGGCCGAAGGCTCGAGTTGGTCGGCATCGGTGTGCGGCGGATCGACGTCGAGCGGGGCGACATCGACCCGTCGTTGTTCACGACGGACCTGATGGGGCTGGTGACCCGCGGTGACCTCGACCTCGTGATCGAGGTGATCGGCGGCATCGAGCCCGCCAGGAGCCTACTCCTGGCCGCCATGGGGCACGGCGCCTCGGTGATCACCGCGAACAAGGCGCTGCTCGCGGAGGAGATGGCGCTGCTCTCCCGCACGGCGAACGAGCATGAGGTCGATCTCTACTACGAGGCTGCCGTCGCCGGGGCGATCCCGATCATCCGGCCGCTTCGGGAGTCCTTGGTCGGCGATGAGATCCGTGCCGTCATGGGCATCGTGAACGGCACCACCAACTACATCCTGGACAAGATGACCACGGCCGGCGTCTCGTTCGACCAGGCGCTGGCGGAGGCGCAGGCCCTCGGGTTCGCGGAGGCGGATCCCACCGCTGACGTCGAGGGACACGATGCCGCTGCGAAGGCCGCGATCCTCGCCGGCCTCGCCTTCCACACCGAGATCCGGCGCGAGGAGGTCTTCTGCGAGGGCATCTCCGGCGTCACGGCCGACGACATCGCCTCCGCCGAGGCCATGGGATGCGTGGTGAAGCTCCTGGCGATTGCCAAGCTGACCGACGAGGCCGAACCCCGGGTGATCGTGAAGGTGCATCCGACGATGGTCCCGAAGACGCACCCCCTCGCCTCCGTGTCCGCAGCCTACAACGCCGTCTTCGTCGACTCCCGGGAGGCGGGACAGCTGATGTTCCTCGGCCAGGGTGCCGGCGGTGCACCGACGGCCAGCGCGGTCATGGGCGACGTGGTGACCGTGGCACGCAACCGGGTCCGGGGCAGTGCGGCGCACGTCCAGACTGGATACACGCACCGTCAGGTGGCTCCCATCGCCGACGCCACGGCCCGCTACTACATCAGCTTCGACGTGGAGGACCGTCCCGGCGTCCTCGCCGCCTGCGCCACGGTGTTCGCGAACCACAACGTCTCGCTGCAGACGGTGCAACAGTCCTATCTCGAGGGCCTGAAGAGGAGCGACGGTTTCGCGGCCCGGCTGGGCGTCATGACCCACGAGGCGAGCGAGCGCGACCTCGCAGCGGTCCTGGAGGAGTTGGCGCGATCGCCGTTCGTGGGAGCCCGAGTCGACTTCATGAGGGTCGAGGGCAACTGAGCATGCCGGCGCTGCACGTGCGGGTACCGGCGACGACTGCCAACGTCGGGTCCGGATTCGACTGCATCGGCATCGCCATGGACTGCTACGACGAACTGGATCTCGAGGTCAGTGACGACCCCGATGTGCTTCGCGTGGAGGTCCACGGCGAGGGCAGTGGGCAGGTGCCGCTGGACGAGCGGCACCTGGTCGTGGCGGCGATCCGTACAGGCCTGGCCGAGTGGGGCGGCCGCAGCACCGGCATGGTGCTGCGGTGCAGGAACCGGATTCCGCACTCCAGGGGGCTGGGGTCGTCGGCCTCGGCAATCGTGGCCGGCCTGGCCTTCGCCTGGGGGCTGACCCACCCCGGCGTCGGCCTTGACAGGGACGAGCTGACGCGGGTGTCAAGCCGGATGGAGGGGCACCCGGACAATGCGGGTGCCGCTGTGTGGGGCGGCGGTGTCCTCGGTTGGTTCCGCGGGGAGGACGTCGGCCTGGTGCGGCTCGACCTCCACGAAGACCTGAGCATCCGCGTGTGGGTTCCGGGCTTCGAGGTTGCAACGGCAGGAGCGCGTTCCGTCCTGCCCGACGTGGTGCCCCGCCTCGATGCCGTCGAACAGGCCATCCGGGCGGCTCTCCTGCCGCTCGCGCTCGAGCGGAGACCCGACCTGCTGCTGGATGCCACCGGGGACCGGCTGCACCAGTCCTACCGGGCACGGCTCATGCCGCCGTCCTGGGACCTGGTTCGGGAGTTGCGGTCGGTTGGGGTACCCGCCACCATCTCGGGTGCCGGACCCACCGTGTTCGCGATCGGGTCCGAGACGCAACTCGCACCGGGGGACGAGGTCGCGTGCGAAGGGTTCCAGCGGAGCGTCCTTGGTGTGGGGGAGGGTGTCACGCTCGTCCGAACATGAGGGGCCGCGTTGGAATGGTGGTCACCTGGTGCTAGCCTTGTTGGCGTTCACGGACGAACAAGGCGCCAGCCGCCCACAAGCGTGCTGCAGGAGTCGCCCCACGTGAACGCATTCCTAACCGCCGGCGGGCCACGAAGTCATGTCCCCGGTACATCCTCGGAAGGACCCCAGTGACCGATTCGGGCACCAACACGCTGGCTGGCATGAAGCTCGTGGATCTCAAGTCCATGGCGACGGGCATGGGCCTGCGCGGCACCTCGGGCATGAGAAAGCAGGAACTCGTCGACGCCATCGCCGCCGCCCGCGGCGGTTCAAGGCGGGGCGAGGGCACCGCAGGGCAGGCGCCGGACAGGGGGCAGCGCCGCGAGAGGCAGGAGAGACTGCCCGACGCGCAGAGCGCCCCGCCGACGGCAGACGTTCCCCCCAGAACCACCGGCCGTGCGTCGCGGCAGGCTGAGCAGCGAGCCGCCCAGGAAGCCCAGGCTGCACCCCGGGCGAAGGACGGCGCCGAGACGAGCAGCCCGGCACGGGAGCAGGCCCCCCAGTCGACGCCGGTGAGTGACGAGCCGAGGGCCGGTGGCGAGTCGGTCGCTGCCGGCGCCCCGTCCGAGTCCCGCTCGGCGAACCGGCGCAGGCGCGGACGCGAGCGCGATCGCGGCTCCCAGGAACAGGTCAACGACGAGGTCGGTGAACGGCTGGCGGCCGCGATGGGTCAGCCGACGGCAGGTGCCCAGGCCCAGGTGGCCGGACCCACGCCACCGGAGCCCGCACCCATGCACCGGTTCGAGGACGACTCGTCGGCGAACCGCCGCAACCGCCGCAGGCGGAACCGGGACCGCACCCCCAGGAGCGGCGGCAGGGTCACCCCGGGCGTGGAGCGCTTCGAGAACGAGCCGGTTGTCGGCGAGGACGACGTGCTCGTCAACGCCTCCGGCATCGTGGACATCCTGGACAACTACGCCTTCGTCCGCACGACCGGCTATCTGCCGGGCCCGAGTGACGCCTATCTGCCGATGACAACCGTGCGCAAGTACGGGCTCCGCAGGGGCGATGTGGTGACCGGCGCCATCCGTTCCCACAAGGAGGGCGAGCGACGGGAGAAGTTCAGCCCGCTGGTGCGTCTCGACTCCGTGAACGGTGACGATCCCGAGAAGGCCCGGAACCGCCCGGAGTTCGCGAAGCTCACCCCCCTGTACCCGCAGAGCAGGCTCAAGCTCGAGACCCCGGGAACCAACCTCACCGGCAGGGTCATCGACCTGGTCTCGCCCATCGGCAAGGGCCAGCGCGGTCTGATCGTGTCCCCGCCCAAGGCAGGCAAGACGATGGTCATGCAGGCCATCGCGAACGCGATCGCGGCCAACAACCCCGAGGTTCACCTCATGGTCGTGCTCGTCGACGAGCGGCCCGAGGAGGTCACCGACTTCCAGCGCACGGTCTCCGGTGAGGTCATCGCCTCCACGTTCGACCGCCCGGCCGAGGACCACACGCTGATCTCGGAGCTCGCCATCGAGCGTGCGAAGCGGCTCGTCGAGCTCGGGCACGACGTGGTCGTCCTCCTGGACGGCATCACCCGCCTCGGCCGCGCCTACAACCTCGCGGCACCGGCCTCCGGGCGCATTCTGTCCGGTGGTGTGGACTCCGCCGCCCTCTACCCTCCCAAGAAGTTCTTCGGGGCTGCCCGCAACATCGAGAACGGCGGCTCGCTGACCATCCTTGCCACCGCCCTCATCGAGACGGGCTCCAAGATGGACGAGGTCATCTTCGAGGAGTTCAAGGGAACCGGCAACATGGAGTTGCGCCTCCGGCGCGAACTGGCGGACAAGCGCATCTTCCCCGCCATCGACGTCGATGCCTCCGGTACGCGTCGTGAGGAACTGCTCATGGGCCGCGACGAGCTGAACATCATCTGGAAGCTCCGGCGGGCCCTGTCCGGCCTGGACGACCAGGCCGCGCTCGAGACACTGCTGAGCCGGATGCGCCGCACCGCCGACAACCACGAGTTCCTGCTCAGCGTCCTGAAGACCACGCCCGCCCAGGACGGCTGATGAGTCCGGTTTGTCCACACACGGACACGGTGGCAGAATTGTGCCTTGCGCCGGTTCACGCGACATGGCCGATTCCGGTCTGCGACCCGGGCAGGGCAACCCAACCAAGGAGCTGAGATGAAGCAGGGTATCCATCCCGATTACGTCGAGACGACGGTGCACTGCACCTGCGGCAACACGTTCACGACCCACAGCACGTCCACCAAGGGCGTGCTCAACGCCGATGTGTGCGCCGAGTGCCACCCGTTCTACACGGGCAAGCAGAAGATCCTCGACACCGGTGGCCGCGTGGCGAGGTTCGAGCGTCGCTACGCCAAGAAGAAGTAGCTGATCCGAGCCGGACGCAGGGCGGGGATTCCCGTCCGGCGTCCGGCTTTTTCATTCCCCGGAGGGTTGACATGTTCGAAGCGGCTGATCCGTTGGTCGCCGAGTTCCATGACCTGGAGACGGAACTGGCCGACCCGGCCGTGCATGCCGATCCGGTCCGTTCGCGGCGGGTGGGCCGCCGGTACGCGGCGCTGCGCCCCGTCGTCGAGGCCCTGGAGGAGTACGGCAGGCTGCAGGGCGACAGGGCCGCGGCCGAGGAACTGGCCGCCATGGACCAGTCGTTCGCGGCCGAGGTCTCGGAACTGGACGGCGCACTGGCGATCGTCACGGCCCGGCTGACGAGGTTGCTCGCCCCCAGGGATCGCAACGACGACGCCGATGCCCTGTTGGAGATCAAGTCCGGTGAGGGCGGCGAGGAGTCGGCGCTGTTCGCCGGCGACCTGTTGCGCATGTACTTCCGGTTCGCCGAGCAACGTGGCTGGAAGGTCGAGGTGCTCGACGAGCAGACCACCGATCTAGGTGGCTACAAGTCGGTCACGATCGCGGTGAAGGGCCCCGCCCTCGACGGCGTCGGGCCGTACGGGTGGCTGAAGTTCGAGGGCGGCGTGCACCGGGTGCAGCGCGTGCCGGTCACCGAGTCCCAGGGACGCATCCACACCTCGGCCGCCGGTGTCCTCGTGGCCCCGGACGTTGAGGCCGATGAACTGGAGATCGACGAGAACGACCTGCGGATCGACGTGTTCCGGGCATCCGGGCCCGGTGGACAGGGCGTCAACACGACCGACTCCGCGGTCCGGATCACGCACCTTCCGAGCGGCGTGGTCGTGAGCTGCCAGAACGAGCGGTCGCAGTTGCAGAACCGTGAGTCCGCCATGCGCATGCTCAGGGCCCGACTTACCGCCATTGCCGAGGAGAAGGCGGCCTCCGAGGCGTCGCAGGCCAGGCGTTCGCAGGTCCGCACCGTGGACCGTTCCGAGCGCATCCGCACCTACAACTTCCCCGAGAACCGCATCGCCGACCACCGGATCGGGTTCAAGGCGCACAATCTGGACGCGGTCCTCGACGGCGCGTTGCAGCCCGTGCTGGATGCCCTGGCCGAGGCGGATCTCGCCGAGCGGCTGGAGGAGGCGCGGGCGTGAGGGCGGTGTCGGTCACGGCGTTCGACGTCGTCATGGAGGCGACCGCCACGCTCACGGCCGGAGGGGTGGTCTCGCCCGGAGCGGATGCACGCATCCTCGTCGCGCATGTGCTCGGTGTCGACGTCAAGCAGATGCTCACCGTCGCCGCGGTGACTGCGGAGCAGTCCAGGAGGGTCGCGGCATTGGTTGCACGACGGCTGGAGGGCGTACCGGTGCAGCACCTGACCGGGGAGGCGCATTTCCGCTACGAGACGCTTCGCGTCGGCCCAGGGGTCTTCATCCCTCGCCCCGAGACCGAGCAACTGGTGGACCTCGCCCTTGAGAGGCTTGCGGGGTGTCCTGTCGGACGCCGATGCGTGGTCGAGCTGTGCGCGGGATCGGGGGCGATCACGCTCAGCCTGGCCCGTGAACTGGGTGGCCTGGAGCTCCACGCGGTGGAACTGTCGGAAGCGGCCTGGCCCTACCTGGTGCGCAACCTGGAGGGGATTCGGGTTGACCTGGTGCGCGGTGACATGGCAGAAGCGTTCGGCGAGCTCGCAGGCGTGGTGGACATGCTCGTCGTGAACCCGCCCTACGTGCCCGAGCGGATGCGCGACCAGCTACCGGCCGAGGTCGTCGGCGGCGACCCGGAACTGGCACTGTTCTCGGGGCCCGACGGACTGGCG
>JBDHZH010000032.1:0-32073 GCA_039811745.1 Arachnia sp. | reverse complement strand
CACCCTCCCCGGCAAGCCTCCTGACCAAGGCCCAATCCTCCATAGTGATCACTCTCCGATCCTCGTACGAGTGTCCACTTTTCACCGTCGAAAGTGTTCAATTTTCAAGCGTCGCCGACACGAGTAGGCCGCGAGGAATGAGCGGCCGTGTCGAGATCCGGTGAGGGTTCCCTGGGACTTGGTCGTGGTCTCGACACGTGCCCGGCTCCTTCGTCGCGGGGCACTACTCGACCAGCGGAACCACAGCTCCTTCGTCGCAGGGCACTACTCGACGAGCGGGAACCCACAACCGCTGATCGAGTAGGCCGCGAGGAACGAGCGGCCGTGTCGAGATCTGGTGAGGGTTCCCGGGGACTTGGTCGGGGTCTCGACACGTGCCCGGCTCGTTCCTCGCCGGGCACTACTCGACCAGCGGAACCACAGCTTCGTCGTCGCGGGGCACTACTCGACCAGCGGAACCACAGCTTCGTCGTCGCGGGGCCCTGCTCGACCAGCGGAAGTACAAGGACAACTCGACCAGCGGAGGCCCAGCCAGCGGTCAGGGGTGCGCGGTGTCGGTGGCCGTGGGAGTGGTCTCCGCAGGCGTGGTGGTGGCAGGCGGCGTTGTGACCGGGGGCTTGGTCGTCGGCGGGGCCTGCGTCGTGGTGGCCGGCGGCGGCGGCGCGACGGCGACCTTGATGACGATCGGCTCCGTGCGGGCCATCTCCTGCCCGGGCGGCGGCGACTGGTCGAACACGAGCCCGGCCTGCTGCGTCGCCGTCTTCTCGTTGACGATCCTGACGGTGAACCCGGCCGTCTGCGCGGCGGTCTGCGCCTCGGCCGTGGTCAAGGTTCGCAGGGATGGGACGACGGACCGGCCCGTGGCTACGGTCAGGGTGATCTGCGTGTCGGGCGCGATCTCCGCCCCCGCGGGCGGGTTGATCGCGGTCACGTCCCCGGCCTTGGCCGTGATCGGCTCGGTGCGCGGGTCGGCGGGCGTGGTGAAGACGTTCGTGAAGCCCGCCGCGGTGAGGGCGGACTTGGCCTGCGCCTCGGTCATCCCCACCATGTTCTCCGGGATCTTGTTCATGGTCGGGCCCTGGCTGACGAACAGGGTGACGGTGGTGCCCACGTTGACGACCTGGCTTCCGGCCGGGTCCTGTCTGACGACGGTGCCCTTGTCCTGCGCGGTGCCCGCGATCGGCTCGACCTTCGCCACGAGCTGTTCCTTGGTGAGCTCCGCCTCGGCATTCGCCTGGGTCCACCCGAACAGGTTCGGAACGGTGACCGTTTCCACCGTCGCCTTCGGCGGATTCATGACGATCCAGATGGCGGCGATGATGCCGACGAGCAGCAACCCCGCCAGCGTCGACAACACGATGACGCCGGCCCTGGACTTCTTCTCGGGCTCCGTCTCCGTTGCGGAGGCGGCCGAAACCGGGCTGGCGGCGCGCTTCGCGGCAGGCGCAGTGCCTGCCAGGACCGCGGTCGGTGCCTCGACGGGGATGGCCGCCGGGGTCTGCGCAAGCACCGGCTGCCGGTTGATGGCGCGCTGAACGTCGGTGGCGAACTCCTGGGCGTCCTGGTAGCGCTGCGCCGGGTCCTTCGCCAGGGCCTTCAGGACGATGGCGTCCATGTCGGGGGTGATCTCCGGGTCCAGCTGGCTCGGCGGCACGGGTGCCTCGCGCACATGCTGGTAGGCGACGCTCACCGGCGAGTCGCCCTTGAACGGCGGCTGCGAGACGAGCAGTTCGTACAGCAGGCAGCCGACGGAGTAGATGTCGGAGCGGTTGTCGACGCGCTCGCCGCGGGCCTGCTCCGGCGACAGGTACTGGGCGGTGCCGATGACGGCGGCCGTCTGCGTCATCGTCGCGGACGTGTCGGCGACGGCGCGGGCGATGCCGAAGTCCATCACCTTCACTGTGCCTGCGGGGGTCAGCATGACGTTTGCGGGCTTGATGTCGCGGTGGACGATGCCGGCGCGGTGGCTGTAGGCGAGGGCGTCGAGGATGCCCTTGGTGAACTCGAGCGCGCGCTGCGGCAGGATCTTGCGGCCGTCGCGAAGCACGTCGCGCAGCGTGATGCCCTCGATGAGCTCCATCACGATGTACGGGACGGACACATCCGAGTTGGTGTCCTTCTCCTCGCCGGTGTCGTACACGGCGACGATGTTCGGATGGTTCAGCCCTGCCGACGACTGCGCCTCGCGCCGGAACCGGGCCTGGAACGTGGGGTCGCTCGCCAGGTCTATCCGCAGCCTCTTGACCGCGACGTCGCGGTTCAGCCGCCGGTCGCGCGCCCGCCACACCTCGGCCATGCCCCCGCGGCCGATGATCTGGTCGAGCTCGTACCGCCCGGCAAGCACCGTTCCGCGCTCAGTCATCGCATGTGTCCCTTCGAATCGCCCCGGTCCATTGTTTCCCATGAATGCGTGGATACGGCAAACCGCGTCATCTGAGCGCCTCCATCACTGCCTTGAACACCGGAGCCGCGACCCGGCCGCCGGAGATGTCGTCGGGGCTGACGTCGGTGCTCTGCACGAAGGCGACGATCGCCACCTTCGGGTCCTTCGCGAAGCCGACGAACCATGCATAGTTCGGCCGGTCCTTCGACGACTGGGCCGTGCCCGTCTTGCCGCCGATGTCCAGCCCCGACACCCGCGCCGGACGGCCGGTGCCCTTCTCGACGACGGCGACCATCATGTCCTGCAGCTGCACCGCGCTGCTCGCCTTCATGACGCGCGTCTTCTCCGACGGCGTGTTGGCGGAGATGACCTTGAGGTCGCGCCCGGTGACCTCCTTGACGACGTGCGGCCGCATCAGCACCCCGTCGTTGGCGATCGCGGCCGTCACGAGCAGCATCTGCAGTGGGGAGGCTGCGACGTCGTACTGGCCGATGGAGCTGAGCGCGGTCTGGGCGGCGTCGAGTTCGTCCGGGAACCGCGACTTCGCCGTCGGCATGTCCAGGCCGGGGTCGGCGTTGAAGCCGAACCTGGTTGCCATGCTGCGCAACTCGTCCCCGCCGAGCTTCATCCCGAGATTCCCGAAGGCTGTGTTGCACGACGTCACCAGTGCCTGCTGCAGCGTGACGGTCGTCCCGCCGCAGTTGGTCGAGTTGCCCATCGTGTGCGTCGAGCCGGGAAGGGCCAGCGACTGCGGCGCATCGAGCATCGAGTCCGGCGTCATGCCCGACTCGAGCGCCGCCGCGGCAGTGACAAGCTTGAACGTGGACCCGGGGGGGAAGACCTCGCGCAGCGCCCGGTTCTTCAGGGGCTCGTCGGGGGCGTTCAGCAACTCCGACCAGGCCGTCCGCTGCGACGTGAGGTCCAGGGTCGAGAGTCGGTTCGGGTCGAAGGTGGGGGTGGAGACCAGGGCCAGGATCTCGCCGGTCGAGTAGTTCATCGCGATCACCGCACCCTGCTGGGCGCCGAGCGCCCTGACTCCCGCCTGCTGGGCCGCCGTCACCAGCGTCGTGCTGACGTTGGCGCCCTGGGGCGAACGTCCGCCCAGGATGTCGAGGATACGGCTCAGCGACTGGTCGGACGCGGTCCCGGCCAGTTGCTGGTTGTAGGACTGCTCCAGGTTGCTGCGGGCGTAGTCGTAGGAGAACCAGCCCGTCACCGACGACCACAGCTCGCCCTGCGGATAGGTCCGGGCGTAGGGGAAGCGCTGGCTGTCGGTCTTGTTGGACACTGCGATGGCGTCGTTGCCGACGAGGATCGCGCCACGGTTCTGGGCGAACTCGGCGTCCCTGACCCGGCGGTTCCTCGGATCCTGCAGCAGCTCGTCCTGGCGGCCGACAGAGATCCAGGTGATGTTCATCAGCAGTGCCGCCATCATCAGGGAGACGAAGATACTCACCTTGCGCAGGGTCTTGTTCACTTCAGGTTCACCACCGTCTGGGCGCCGGTGTCCTCGGGGTCCGTCGCGGGCTCCGGCGGCTGGGGCATTCTGGCGCGGTGGGAGACCACCATGAGGATGCCGATGATGATCCAGTTGGCGACCAGGCTGGAACCGCCCTGCGACATGAACGGCGTCGTCAGGCCGGTCAGGGGCAACAGGCGGGTGATGCCGCCGAGGATCGCGAACACCTGCAGGGCGAACGTGAACGCCAGGCCCCCCGCCAGGAGCTTCCCGAAGCCGTCGGCGCAGATCAGGGCCGACTTCAGGCCGCGCGCGACGATGATCCCGTACAGCAGCACGATCGCCATCAGCCCGAGCAGCCCGATCTCCTCCGCGAGGCTCGCGGCGATGAAGTCGCTCTTCGGAAGCGGCGTCAGGCCGGGACGGCCGGCGCCCCAGCCGCGCCCGAACAGGCCACCCCACGCGTACCCGAACTGGGCACTGATCACCTGGTAGTTGGCGTCGTAGTCGCTGAACGGGTCGAGCCAGGCGCTCACGCGGCGCGGCACATGGTTGGTGAAGTTGTAGGCCAGTACCCCGGCCACCAGGAACGCCAGGCCCGACAGCACCGGCCAGGCGGGCCGTTCGGTGGCGATGTAGATCATGACGGTGAACAGGCCGAAGAACAGCAGCGCGGTGCCGAGGTCGTTCTGGAACACCATGATCGCCAACGCCATGACCCACATGACGGCGATCGGGCCGAGGTCGCGAGCCCTCGGCAGTTCCAGCCCCGCGAACCTGCGGCCGGCCAGCGCAAGCACGTCCTGCTTCTCGTTGAAGTACGACGCGAAGGCCACGGCCAGCAGGATCTTGGCCAGCTCGGCCGGCTGGAAGCTGAAGCCGAACACCCGGATCCAGATCTGCGCGCCGCCCGAGGTGACGCCGATGCCGGGCACCAGTGGGAGCAGCAGGAGAACGAGGCCGGCCAGGAACAGCAGGTAGGGGTAGCGCTCCAGCCTGCGGTGGTCCTTCACCAGCACCAGGACCCCGATGAACAGCGCCACCCCCAGCCCAGTCCAGATCATCTGCTGCACGGCGTCGGTCTTCGGCGGATCGGGGATCAGGTCGAGGCGGGCGATCATCGCCAGCCCGAGCCCGTTCAGCAGGAACACGCAGGGCAACAGGATCGGGTCCGCCCACGGGGCGAGCAGGCGCACGGCCAGGTGGGCCACCAGACCGATGCCGAACCAGATGGCGGCCGCGGGCACCAGATCGGCGGGGAGGGCGTCGTTCAGCTGCAGGTTCGTGACGACCCAGCCCGCGAGGCCCAGCGCCTGCGCCATCCAGATGAGCAGCAACTCGACCGCCCGCCACTGGCGGCGGACGACGGTGCCCTCGGGCAGGTCCCGGACTCTTGCGGCTCGCATCAGCACGCCTCCGGGTCGGCTTCCTCGGTGGCCGTCGGCGTCAACGGGGCCAGATAGGTCGGGTAGTCCGGCTGCACCGTCGACAATCCCGGCGGCAGCGCGGTCGGGGCGGGTGTGGCCTTGGGGGGATCGAGGCGCTCCGCGCGCGCCGCCACGCACTTCTCAGCGATGACGCGCAGCTTCTCGGCGGTCAGGCGCGCATCGTCCAGGCTCGTGGACGCGATCGTGTTCTCGACCAGCCGCTGATGGAACCTCGGCAGGTCGGACACCCTTATGCCGGGCTTCTCGACCAGCTCGTTCATCTGGAGCCCGAGCAGCGACCCGGGCATGCCGTGGTAGATGGCCACCACGCCGTCGGCCTCGGCCACGAAGTACCGCGACTGCGCGTATGCCACCACGCCCCACGTTGCGCCACCCAGCACCAGCGCCACCGCCACGACCCAGCCGAGGATGCCCGGCCAGCGACGGTGTGCGCCCGGCTCGGGCGCGTACCTGGCGTCCTCCTCCGCCTTCGCGCCGACCGGCTGATCGGACGCCGACGGCTGATCCTGGGACGAAGGGGGCACCGCGCCTGAGGCGGGTCCGGGAGGCGGCGGCTCGGGGAAGTCGTGCTCCAGCGCGGAGCCGACGGTGACCGCGGGCAGCTGGTCCAGGGCGTCGCTCTGCGGCACGACCTCGCCGATCACGACCGTGATGTTGTCGTGGCCCCCGCCCTCGTTGGCGGCCTCGGCGAGCCGGGCGACCGCGTCGTCCAGGTCCGCCAGCCCCAACAGGGAGGCGATCCGTTCGTCGTCGATCATGCCGCTCAGGCCGTCGGAGCAGAACAGGAACCGGTCGCCCTTGTGCACCTCGAACAGTTCCAGGTCCGGGTCCATCGACGCCTGCCCGTTCAGCACCCTCAGGATCAGCGAACGGTGCGGATGGACGGCCGCCTGGCCCGGCGTGAGACGGCCCTCGTCGATCAGCGACTGCACCCAGGAGTGGTCGTGCGTCAGCTGGCGCAACTCGCCGTCGCGGAGGCGGTAGCAGCGGGAATCACCGATGTGGGCGATACCGAGGTGGGTGCCGGAGAACATGCCTGCGCACAGCGTGGTGCCCATGCCGTCCAGCAACGGGTTCGCCGCGACCATCGCGGCCAGGCGGGCGTTCGCCGTCGCGGCGACGTCGTCGAGGTGCGGCAGCAGGTCGTCGGTCGGCAGGCGGGCGTCGGCGCGGGCGGCCAGGTGGACGGCGACGGCCGAGGCGACATCGCCCGCGGCGGCACCGCCCATGCCATCGGCCACCAGCAGCAGGTTCGGCGACGCGTAGCCGCCGTCCTGGTTGTTCTTCCGGACGCGACCCACCTCCGAGTGGGCCCGGAAATCGAGGGAGAAGGCCAAGACGTCAGGCCTCCAATCGCATGTGGGTGCGCCCGATACGGATCACATCGGCCGTCGTCACAGGCGTCGGTGCCGTCACGAGCTGGCCGTTCACGTAGGTGCCGTTGGTTGATCCGAGGTCGTGCAGCAGCCACGTCTGGGCATCCACCTGCACCAGCTGCGCATGCCTGGCCGACGAGTAGTCGTCGTCGAGATGGAAGGTGCTGTCGGAGGCGCGGCCCAGGTTGATCGTGGGCTGCACCGGCACCGACAGGCCCTGCTGGTTGCCCTGCGTGATCGTGAACCTGGTCGGGATCGCCGCGGGAGGCGGCTGTGCGAGGGCGTCCCCGCCGGGGGCGACGACCCCCTTTCGGCCGATCGTCCGCCCGAACATGTCGCGGCGGATGACGTCGGCGACGAACAGGATGAACAACCAGACCAGCGCGAGGAAGGCGATCTTGATCGCGGCGACGATGAGGTCCGACATTCACTGCTCCCGGGGGGAGTGCACCAGCATCCGTGTGTTTCCGAGCTCGATCCTCGAACCGTCCCGCAGTGACGCCTTCTGCACCCGCTCCCCGTTGACGATGACGCCGTTCGTCGACCCCAGGTCCTCTATCGTGACCTGAGGATCCAGTGCCGAGCCGGAGACCGAGATCAGCGCATGCCGCCTGGAGACACCAGGGTCGTTGATCCGGAGCCCCGCCTCCGAGCCCCTGCCGATCACGAACCCGGGCGGCGTCAGCGGATGCCTGACCCCACCGACCTCAAGGACCAGCGGACGACGCAACTGCCTGACGTCGGCCGGGCCGGCGGCGGCGCTCGCGGTGGCACCGCCGTCTGCTGCCTGGCTTGAGACCTTGAACTGCCCGGTCGGGAGGCTGTCGTCCAGCTCGTAGGCGATCATGATCGGGCCGTTGAACACGTAGCCGCGCTCCGATGCGTGCTGCCGGATGGTGGGGATGATCTCCGAGTTGATGGTCTTGGAGTAGGGGAACAGCCGGTTGTAGTCGTGGTCGGACAACTGCACGACGAACGAGTTTGGGACGAGCCTGCGGTCGCGGCTCAGCAGCTTCGCCTCGGCGTCGAGCTCGCGCGTGATGCCCGTTGCGATCTCCACCGGCTGCACATCGCCCTTGAAGGCCTTGGCAAAAACCATGTCGACGGCGGCGCCGATCTTCTTCTCGGCACGGTCGAATACGCCCATCCAGGCCTCCCTTCCGACGACTGACCGGGTATCAGCTTACCCAGAGCCCCTCATGCCCCGAAACGAAACCCCGATGGCTGCGCGCCCGGCCCCGGCCCGGCCGGCGGGACTGCGCATCCGTTGATCGAGTAGCCGACGAGGTACGAGGAGGCGTGTCGAGATCTGGTGAGGGTCTGCGGGGACTTGGTCGGGGTCTCGACACGTGCCCGGCTCCTTCGTCGCGGGGCACTACTCGACCAGCGGGACCCCCCATTCCGCTGATCGAGTAGCCGACGAGGTACGAGGAGGCGTGTCGAGATCCGGTGAGGGTCCCTGGGGACTTGGTCGGGGTCTCGACACGTGCCCGGCTCCTTCGTCGCGGGGCACTACTCGACCAGCGGTTTCCGCTGATCGAGTAGCCGACGAGGTACGAGGAGGCGTGTCGAGATCCGGTGAGGGTCCCTGGGGACTTGGTCGGGGTCTCGACACGTGCCCGGCTCCTTCGTCGCGGGGCACTACTCGACCAGCGAGAACTGCTGATCGAGCAGCTGACTCGAGAACCGGTGAGGGTCTGCGGGGACTTGGTTGGGTCTCGACACATGCCCAGTCATGTTTGGTTGGTCGTTGACACGGAGCAAAACGGAAGTTACGATGTCCGTATCGCTTTGAAATGGGGCGATTCGAAGAGACACCGACGTTTCAGGAAGGGTGATGGCGATGACGCCGACTGACCTGCTCCCCGATGCGAGAGCGAACAAGAACCTCCAGGGCCCCGGATTCCGGGCCAAGGTCCAGCGTTTCGGCGGGTTCCTCGCCGGCATGATCATGCCGAACATCGGCGCGTTCATCGCCTGGGGCCTGCTGACGGCCCTGTTCATCCCCAACGGCTGGCTGCCGAACGAGACGCTCGCGACGATGGTCGGGCCCATCATCACGTACCTGCTGCCCATCCTGATCGGTTACACCGCCGGCCGCATGGTCCACGGCCAGCGCGGCGCGGTCATCGGCGCCATCGCGACCATGGGCGTCGTGGTCGGCGTCGACATCCCCATGTTCCTCGGCGCGATGATCATCGCCCCGATCGCTGCCTGGGCGCTGAAGCAGGTCGACAAGCTGACCGAGGGGAAGGTGGCCAGCGGCTTCGAAATGCTGGTCGACAACTTCTCGCTCGGCATCCTCGGCATGCTCATGGCCATCCTCGGCAGGCTCACCATCGGCCCGGTCGTGCTGACACTGGTCACGTGGCTGGGCGCGGGCGTCGGCTTCCTCGTCGACAGGGGCCTCCTGCCGCTGGCGTCGATCTTCGTTGAGCCTGCGAAGGTGCTGTTCCTGAACAACGCCATCAACCACGGCGTCCTCACCCCGCTGGGCGCGGCCGAGTCGCTCGAGGTGGGCAAGTCCATCCTGTTCATGGTTGAGTCCAACCCCGGCCCCGGCCTCGGCATCCTGCTGGCGTTCCTGTTCTTCGGCCCCAAGGCACTGCGCGGCTCCACCCCCGGCGCCATCATCATCCACTTCTTCGGTGGCATCCACGAGATCTACTTCCCCTACATCCTCGCCAAGCCCATCCTGATCCTGGCCGCGATCGCCGGCGGCATGTCCGGCCTGTTCGTCGGTGGCCTGCTGCACGCCGGCCTGGTCTCGGCGGCGTCGCCGGGCAGCATCATCGCCTACCTCGCAGTGACCCCCCGCGGCGGCTACTTCGCGGTCCTGAGCGCGGTGGCCGCGGCAGCGATCGTCTCCTTCGCCGTGGCCTCCCTGCTGCTCGGCTTCGGACGCAAGGTCGCCAAGGCCGAGGACACCGACGTCGCCGAGGCCCCCGCAGCCGACGCCGCAGCCGAGCCGGTCCCCGCCGCTGCCCCCGCAGCCGCCCCGGCAGCCCCGGTCGCGACCCGCATCCGCTCCATCGCCGCCGCAGACGTGAAGCACCTGGTCGTCGCCTGCGACGCGGGCATGGGATCGTCGGTCATGGTGACCGGCGCCATGAAGAAGAGGCTCGCACCGCTCGGGATCACCGTCAGCCACAGCCCGGTGAACAACCTGGCCCCCGACACCCAACTGGTGATGTGCCAGTCCGGCCTCGCCAACCGCGTCCGCGGCATCGCGCCCGACGCGGTGATAGTGACCTTCGAGCAGTTCGTGGGCGACCCCGCCTTCGCGAAGCTCGAGAACGCCCTCAAGAACGGAGAGAACATTGAGTGACGTACTGACCGCCGACGGCATCCGACTCGGAGCCATGGCCACGGACAAGCAGGACGCGCTGCAGCAGTGCGGGGCGCTGCTGGTCGGCCTCGGGGCCGCCACCCAGGAGTACGCGGACGCGCTGTTCGAGCGCGAGACGCAGGTCTCCACCTTCCTCGGGGAGGGCGTGGCCATCCCGCACGGCACCAACGAGTCCCGCGTCCACATCCGCCGCACGGCACTCGGCTTCATCCAGTTCCCGGACGGCGTCGACTGGGACGGCAACACCGTCAACGTCTGCATCCCGATCGCAAGCAACTCCGACGAGCACGTCGGCATCCTCGGCGCCCTCGCCGAGGTGCTGATGGAGCCCGACCAGGCGGAACGACTCCGCACCACCACCAGCATCGACGAGGTGCTCGCCCTGCTCGGCGGCCTCGGAGAGGACAACTGACATGCTCGCACTTCGCTTCTACGCCCCCGGCGACGTCCGCCTCGAGGACGTGCCGGAGCCGACGCCGGCCGCCGATGAGGTCAAGATCCGGGTCCGCAACTGCTCCACCTGCGGCACCGACGTCAAGATCCGCGCCAACGGCCACCCCAACCTGACCCCGCCGCGCACCATCGGGCACGAGATCGCGGGCGAGATCGTCGAGATCGGCGCCGACGTGGCAGGCGACTGGAAGGTCGGCGACCGGGTCCAGATCATCGCGGCCGTTCCCTGCGGCGAATGCCACGAGTGCCGCAAGGGCTGGATGGCGGTCTGCCAGAACCAGACCTCCGTCGGCTACCAGTACGAGGGCGGGTTCGCCGAGTACATGATCGTGCCCCGGCAGGTGCTGAAGGTCGACGGCATGAACCGGATCCCCGACGGCGTCAGCTTCGCCGAGGCCTCCGCCGCCGAGCCGTTCGCCTGCGCCATCAACGCCCAGGAGCAGCTCGGCATCGAGCCCGGCGACGACGTCGTCGTCTTCGGCGCCGGCCCCATCGGCTGCATGCACGTCCGCATCGCCCGCGGTGTCCACAAGGCAGGCCGGATCATCCTCGTCGACATCAACGCCGAGAGGCTCGCGATGAGCGCGGCGGCGGTCTCGCCCGACATCGTCATCGACGCATCCGAGACCGACGTCGTCGCCGAGATCATGCGCCTCACAGACGGCCGCGGGGCCGACGTCGTCATCACGGCCACGCCCGCGGGTGTCACGCAGGAACAGGCCATCGCGATGGCGGCCCGCAACGGCCGCATCAGCTTCTTCGGCGGCCTGCCGAAGAACAACCCCATCATCGCCTGCGACTCCAACCTCGTGCACTACCGTCAGTTGCACATCCACGGCGCCAACGGCTCCGCCCCGGAGCACAACCGCCGGGCGCTGGCCTACATCGCCTCCGGCGAGGTGCCGGTGGCCGACCTCATCACGAGGCGGGTCCCGCTCGCCGACGTGATGCAGGTGTTCGACATCGTCGCCCGCGGCGAGGCCATCAAGGTCACCGTCGAACCCTGAGATGCAGCGGCCGCCTGATCGGAGGGACCAGACATGACCAGCACGAACGTCACCCGTCACCTGTATGCGGCCGAGCGGCACGAGCAGATCGTCGCCACCGCCCGTATTGCGGGCCGGGTGGACGTCGTGGAGCTGGCCGAGCAGCTGGGCGTCACGCCGGAGACCATCCGGCGTGACCTCACCTCGCTGGAGCGCGGCGGCCTGGTCCGGCGCGTCCACGGCGGGGCGCTGCCGGTGGCGCCGGCAGAGGACGAGCCGACGCTCATGGAACGGGCCGGACGTGCCACCGGCGAGAAGGGCCGGATCGCCGTCGCGGCGCTGGCTCTGCTGCCAGACTCCGGGGTGGTCCTGCTCGACGCCGGCACCACGACGCTGGCGCTGGCACAGATCCTTCCGGCGCGGCCCGGGCTCACCGTCGTCACCAACTCCGTGGCGATCGCCGCGACCCTGACCAACCGCTCGGATCTGGCCGTCCACATGCTCGGCGGCCATGTCCGGGAGCGCACCGGCGCGGCCGTCGGCTCGTGGGCCCAGCGGGCGCTGGAGGAGGTGACGGTCGACGTCGCCTTCCTCGGCACCAACGGTTTCAGCGTCGAGCGCGGGTTCACCACCCCCGACGACGCGGAAGCGGACGTCAAGCGCGCCATGGTGGCCTCGGCCCGGCGCGTCGTCGTTCTCGCCGACGCCTCGAAGGCGGGTCAGGCACAGTTCAGGCGCTTCGCGGAACCAGGCGACGTGGACGTCCTCATCACAGATGAGCGTCTCGACGACGAGACCGCGGAGGCATTCGAGGAGGCAGGCACGGAGGTTCTGCGCGCATGATCGTCACACTCACACCCAACCCGAGCATCGACCGCACCATCACCGTCGACCACCTGGAGGTGGGGGAGGTCAACAGGGCGACCGGCGCACGGATCGACCCGGGCGGCAAGGGCGTCAACGTCGCCCGCGCACTGCACGCCAACGGCGTCGACGCCCTGGCGGTACTGCCACTGGGGGGCCCCGACGGCACGTTGCTGGCGGCGCTCCTGGACGCCTGTGGCCTGCCGCACGTCGCGGTGCCCATCGCCGGTGACACCCGCACCAACGTCGCCGTCGTGGACCCGACGGGCTGCACGACCAAGGTCAACGAGCCCGGTCCCGAACTCGGCCCGGCGGAGGCAGCCGCGCTGGTGGCGGCAGTGCCGTCGTCGGCCGATTGGGTGGTGCTGTGCGGGAGTCTGCCCCTCGGCACCGGCCCGGATCTGTTCACCGACGTCGTCGGTTCCCACCCCGGGCGGGTCGTCGTCGACACCTCGGGCCCGGCGCTGGCCGCGGCAGTCGCGGCGCGTCCCCACCTCGTCAAGCCCAACCGCGAGGAGCTGGAGGAACTCGTCGGGCGCAGCCTGGCGACGTTCGGCGACGTGCGGGTCGCCTGCCGCGACCTCGTGGCGGACGGGGTCGCCGTCGTCGTCGCCAGCCTCGGTGCCGACGGCGCCCTCATCACCACATCCGACGGACAGTGGTTCGCCTCGGCCGCCGTCGAGAACCCCCTGTCGACGGTCGGCGCGGGCGACTGCCTGCTCGCCGGCGTGCTTTCGGCCCTCGCAGAGGGTGCCCATCCCGCCGACGCCGTGGCCCGCGGCGTCACCTGGGGCACCGCGGCCGTCGGGCTCCCCGGCAGCCAGGTCCCCGGCCCCGACGACGTCGCCGCGGTGCAGGTAGACCGCACCATGCCCGACGACGCCACGCCCCTGACCTGAGGGAGGTCTCGACCGTCGGGTCCCATCAACCGCTGATCGAGTAGGCCGCGAGGGACGAGCGGCCGTGTCGAGATCCGGTGACGGTCCACAGGGACTTGGTCGGGGTCTCGACACGTGCCCGGCTCCTTCGTCGCGGGGCACTACTCGACCAGCGGAAATATGGCTCCTTCGTCGCGGGGCACTACTCGACCAGCGGGACCACGCATCCGCTGATCGGGTAGCCGACGAGGAACGAGGAGGCGTGTCGAGATCCGGTGAGGGTCCGTGGGGACTTGGCCGGGGTCTCGACACGTGCCCGGCTCGTTCCTCGCCGGGCACTACTCGACCAGCGGAACCACGCATCCGCTGATCGAGTAGCCGACGAGGAACGAGGAGGCGTGTCGAGATCCGGTGAGGGTCCGTGGGGACTTGGCCGGGGTCTCGCCATGCGCCCGACGGGCCGCGATGGGGCTCAGGCCTTGTGGGCCCAGGGGAGGGTGGGGACGGCGCGGGCGTAGGCGGCGAGAATCTCCTGGGCGCCCTCGAGCGCGCTGATGCCCTCGCCCCCCACGCGGGCCTCGACGTCGGCCGCGACCTGGCGCACCAGCGGCGCGGTCCGCAGCGACTCCATGAGTTCGTCGCGGACCATGTTCCACATCCAGTCTCGCTGCTGCGCGAGGCGACGTTCGGCCAGCCCGCCCTCGGCGTCCAGGTCGGCGCGGTGCTTCAGCACGGCCTCCCAGACGTCGTCGAGGCCGGCGCCGGTGTAGGAGGAGCAGGTCAGCACCTTCGCGCGGCGCTTCTCGTTGTCGGAGGTGATCAGCTTCATCGCGATCGACAACTCGCGGGCGGCCACCCGGGCCGCCACCTCGTTGTCGCCGTCGGCCTTCGTGATGCCGATGACGTCGGCGAGTTCGAGGATGCCGCGCTTGATGCCCTGCAGCTGGTCGCCGGTTCGGGCCACCTGCAGCATCAGGAAGGTGTCGACCATGCCGGACACCGCCACCTCGGACTGGCCGACGCCTACGGTCTCCACCAGCACGACGTCGTAGCCCGCGGCCTCCAGCACCAGCATCGACTCACGGGTGGCGCGGGCCACGCCGCCCAGATGGCCGGCCGACGGCGAGGGCCGCACGAACGACTCGGGCCGGTTGGCGAGGTCCGCCATGCGGGTGCGGTCGCCGAGGATGGAGCCGCCGGTGCGCGAAGACGACGGGTCGACCGCCAGCACCGCGACGCGGTGGCCGCGCTCGGTGATGAGCTTGACGCCCATCGCGTCGATGAACGTCGACTTGCCGGCGCCCGGCACGCCGGAGATGCCGACGCGGAACGCCTTGCCGGTGTGCGGGGCCAGGAGTTGCAGCAGCTTGTGCGCCTGATCCCGGTGGGCGGGCTTGGTCGACTCGACCAGGGTGATGGCCCGGGCGATGTGCCCGCGTGACCCCTCGACGACCTTGGCCGCCAACTCCTCAACGCTCAGGTTCCGCACCCGATCACCCTATCCAACCGGTCCGGGGCGCGGGTGGTCGGGGCGACCCGGACCCCGCCCGCCCCGGCCTGCAACCCTGACTCCGCCCCTCACCCGGCTTGCCCGCTTCGGCCCGGCCTATTCGCCGGCGAGCAGTGCCTGCTCCGCCTCCTTGGTCCACACGCCGTTGGCCAGCTTGGCCGCGACGTGCGGCAGCCTGGCAGGCATGTCGACAAGGCGGGTCAGCGGCAGGTCGTGCAGCGTCGGGAACACCATGATCTTGCCGCCCGACGTGCGGTTGATGACCGAGTCGATGGCATCCCGGAAACCGGCCATTCCGGTGACGGCGTCCAGCGAGATGTGGGTGTCGATGATGCCCTTCTCGATCTTGGACAGCACCGTGCGCATGTCGGAGACGTCGGAGCCGGAGGTGCCGAGCATGAAGATGCGCCGCTCGATGATGCCCTGCAGGTCGAACGTGCCGAGCGTGCCGGCGGGGATGCCGGCGAACGCGTTGACGATGGCGCCCTCGGCGGCGAGATCCACGGCCTGGGCCACCAGCGCCGGCACCGGCACCATGCAGCTGATGTGCGTGAACCCGGGCTCGAGCTTCGTCGTGCCCGAGTTGATGATCTGCAGCGGCACGCCCCTGGCCTCGGCGACGGGGCCGACGATGGAGGCGAGGTGCGCGAGGCGATCGTCGGACAGGTCGCTGCCGGTGACGGTGATGCCCGGGGTCTCGGAAGTGATGGCGCGCATCGTGTGCATCTGCCCCATCGGGCCGGCGGCGCCGACGATGGCGACCTTGTCGCCCGCCCGCAGCTCGCCATTGGCGGGCACCCAGGCGTAGCCGTCGGCCGGGTCGTCGCCGGTGGTGCCGACGAAGCGGATGAAGTCGTAGTGGACGCGGCCGATGTCGAGCTGCACCGGGCGGCCGATCCGTCCGCCGCCGAGCACCACGCAGAACGTGGCGCGGGTGCCGAGCTTCAGCGCCAGGGCCTCGATGACGTCGGCGTCGGACCCGTAGTAGACGATGTCGTCGAAGCTGCCCTCCAGGCCGGCGACGTCGGCCGGTGCGACGGTGAGCGTCTCGGCCGGCTTGTGCTCCGCCGTCAGCGCCTCGATGCCCTTGGCCTCGCCGTCGGTCACCACCAGCAGGCGGCCCCCGTCGGCGACGTGGTTGCGCTCGGCCCAGGCGTAGGAGCCCTCGACGGTGGCCCACGGCTCGATCAGCCCGATCGCCGCGGCCGACGGGCCGTCGGAGACGTGCAGCAGGAACTCCTCGCCGTTCGGGGCGACGACGCAGCGCTCGTCGATGACGACGTACTCCTGCAGCGCCCCCTCGAAGTTGTAGCCGAACGCGCCGTTCGACTTGGGCGTGCGCAGGTGCTTCCAGTCGGCCTGCACCAGCAGCCGGTCGCCGACCTTGAAGTGCGTCACCGCCTCACCGACCGCGACGATGCGGCCGACGGGCTCGTGGCCGGGCACGACCGGCAGGCTGCCGGGCTTGTAGCTGGGGATCTCCGGCAGGGCCGAAAGATCGATCCCGGAGATCACCTCCGCCTTGCGCGGGTGGCTGTCGAATGCGTGCAGCAGCTTCGTGTCGGAGAAGCAGATGCCGCACGCCTCCACCTGGAACAGCATCTGCGTGGGTCCGATCTCGTCCACCGGCTTGGCGGTGTTGACGACGATCTCGTCGACGCCCGTGATCTGGATGGCGTGCTGCGTAGCGGGGAACTGGGACACATCTACTCCTTCGTCGGCGACTGTTGTGCCATGCCCCCAATTCTCGTCCACCGGGGCGCGTGAGAGGCTATGGAACAGCAACTCTGGGCATCTGCCCAGCGGGTCCGTGGAAGGGGTGAGTTGGGTGCTGACGCCCGAACGCGACGACTACGACCTTGCCGTCCGCGCCGCATGGCTGTACTACAACGACGGCCTCACCCAGGCGCAGGTCGCCAAGCGGCTGTTCGTGTCCCGGCAGAGCGTCGGGCGCCTGCTGGAGACCGCCAGGCAGCAGGGCATCGTCCGCATCGAACTGGACGCCCGCTACCTCGCCGCCATGGGGCTGGCCACCCGCCTGCGGACCAGGCTCAAACTGGACGACGCCGTCGTGGTGCCGACCTTCGACGGGCCCATGTCCAGGGAACGCACCAACGAACGCGTCGCCGCCGCCACGGCCGCCTACATCCGCAGGCACCTGCATCCCGGCGTCGTCGTCGGGGTGGGGTGGAGCGACAGCGCCGCCCGGGCGCTGACGATGCTGTCGCCCGACTCGCTGGAGGGCGTGACCCTGGCCTCCATGGCCGGCACCATCGACAACGTGGCGCAGCTCGTCTCCGAGAACCCGGCCGCGGTGCGGTGCCTGCGGACCGTGCCGGCGCCACTGTTCGTGTCCAGCCACGAGATCGCCGTCGGCCTCATGCGGGAGGACGCCGTGGCCGGAGTGTTCGACCTGGCCCGGCACGCGTCAGTCACCCTGACCGGGGTGGGGGCCGTGCGGCCCGGGTCGTCCGCCGTGCGCACCGGGATGGTGAGCGAGGAGGAGGTCGCCGACTTCGGACGACGTGGCGCCGTCGGCGACATGATCGGCCACTGGTTCGACATCCGCGGCCGGGCCGTCCCCGGGCCGACGTCCGAGCGCACCGTCGGCCTCGGCCTGGACGAGATGCGCGGGTTGCCGAACGTCGTCGGCATCGCGGCCGGCCGTGAGAAGGTCGACGCCATCCGCGGCGCCGTCGCCGGCGGCTACCTGAACGTGCTGGTCACCGACGAACCCACCGCCGAGGCCCTTCTCGCCGTCGGACGGCGGCCGGCTGCCGTCTGAGGGGGACCGCCCCGACCAAGTTCCCGCGGACCCTCACCGGATCTCGACACGCCTCCTCGTCCCTCGTCGGCTACTCGATCAGCGGATGGGGGGTCCGCTGGTCGAGTAGTGCCCGGCGAGGAACGAGCCGGGCACGTGTCGAGACCTCGGCCAAGTTCCCGTGGACCCTCACCGGATCTCGACACGGCCGCTCGTTCCTCGCGGCCTACTCGATCAGCGGATGGGGGGTCCGCTGGTCGAGTCAACGTTGACCCCGATCCCGCCGCATCCCGGGTGGTGCGCTGGCAAACTTGGGGACAGGGCTGCGGCACGCCGCCGGGGCCAGGCGATCAGGAGCGACGATGAGCGAGAGCACCGCAAACGGGCCGATCCGCACGATCCGCGGCGTCCTGCGCTTCCCCGGGGCCGAGCCCGGCTGGGCGCTGCGCGTGACGGCGCAGGTGCTGGACGTGGGGAAGGCCGACGCGCCGGCGGAGGTCGTGGCAGAGACAGTCCTGAACGAGTGCCACCTAGCCGACGGCATGGTCGTGGAGGTACCGGTCCCCTCGGACGTCGCCGCCGCCCCCGGCGCACGCATCCTGCACGTCGAGATCGACGTCCCCGACAGCGAGGACCCGGCCTCAGGCGACTACGTCACCGCCCAGGCATACCCGGTGCTCGGCGAGGGCCAGGACGACACCGTCGAGGTGACGCTCATCAGCGTCTGAGGTGCCTCAGATGTCGGTGCGGTGGAAGTTCAGGTGCGACCGCGACGGCGTCGGGCCGCGCTGGCCCTGGTAACGGGAGCCGTACTTGGTCGAGCCGTAGGGGTGCTCGGCGGGGGAACTGAGCCGGAAGAAGCACAGCTGGCCCACCTTCATGCCCGGCCAGAGCATGATCGGCAGCGTCGCCATGTTGGACAGCTCGAGCGTGACGTGGCCGCTGAAGCCGGGATCGATGAAGCCCGCGGTCGAGTGCGTCAACAGGCCGAGGCGCCCGAGCGACGACTTGCCCTCCAGCCGAGCCGCGACGCCGGTTCCCAGCGTCACAAGCTCATACGTCGACGCCAGCGCGAACTCACCCGGATGCAGCACGAACGGCTCCCCGGAGGGGGGCTCCACCAGGCGCGTCAACTCGGCCTGTTCCTGCGACGGGTCGATGTGCGGATACCGGTGGTTCTCGAACACGCGGAAGTACTTGTCGAGGCGCACGTCGACGCTGGACGGCTGCACCATCGCGGGCTCCCAGGGGTCGAGCCTGATCTCGCCACGCGTGACGCCTGCAACAATGTCCCGGTCGCTCAGAAGCATGGGCGAAGCCTAGTGCCAGCCCCACCCGGCCAGCCAGCGGGCGCCGGGTACCGTGGTCTTCCGTAGGAGGAAGGGGCAGTGGATGAAGCCCGAGACTGCGCACAGGCTGGACGCGTTGATCCGGCGCACCACGCCGGTCCGAACCTCGGCGCCCACGTCGGACGTGGGGAGCCGCCACGCCGCGGCCGTCGTCGACCTGGCGCTGCGGGCCGCTGAACTGGCCGTCCAGTGCGGGGCGGTGACATCGGAGGCGACGTCCGTGGCGTTGACGATCTGCAGCGCCTACGGGCTGGTCGCGGATGTCGACATCACGTGGACGTCGGTCACGATCAGCTATCACCGCCTCGGGCGGGCAGAACCGATCACGGGCTTCCGGCGGGTGCGGGAGCGCGACACCAACTACACCCTGCTCACGCAGCTGATGAGGTTCACCGACGACGTCGGCACCGGCGAACTGCCGCTCGAGGAGGCCAGGGCGAGACTCGACCACATCCGCGGTTCGGTCCGCCCCTATCGCGGGTGGGTCGTCTGTCTCGGCAAGGCGACGGTGGGGGCCGGGGTGGCGGCCATCCTCGGCGGCCGCCCGTTCGAGATGGCGCTGGCGGCGCTGGCCAACGCGATGCTGTACGTGGTGAACCTGCTCCTGACCCGGACGCGCCTGTCCGACTTCTTCATCCAGGCCGCCTCGGCGGCGGTGCCGACGGCGTTCGCGATCTGGATCATGCACGTCCGCTCCGGCGACTCGACGGTGTTCGCGGAGGTGTCGCCCTCGCTGATCGTGGCATCGGGCATCGTGTCGCTGCTCGCCGGCATCGGGTACGTGGCCGCCGCCCGGGACGCGATGGACGGCAACCTGCTCACGTCCACCGCCCGCGCCGTGGATGCGATCCTGCAGACCAGCGGCATCGTCGTCGGCGTCATCATGACGCTGTGGGTCGGGTTCAAGATCGGCGTCGAGGGCTACATCGCGCCGACATCGGGTTACGCCACGCCGTCGCTGTTGCAGGTGCTGTGGGCGTCGATGATCGGGGTGGGCATCGCGCTCGGCTTCCACCTCGGCCCGCGGGCCATTCCCTGGGCGGCGCTGCTCGCGGCTGCCGGGTTCGCCGTCTACCAGGCGTCCATTCCATGGCTCGGCAACGTCCCCGGGGCGGCTGCGCTCGGTGCGCTGGTGGTCGGGTTCGGCGGCCAGATGATCACCGGAAGGCAACGGATCCCGCTGATCGCGCTCATCACGATCGGCATCGTCGCGATGATGCCGGGCTCCGCGCTGTACCGGGGGCTGTACGAGACGATCCGGTCCGTCGGCGGGCCGATCTCGGTGCAGGCGCAGATCAACCTCGGCGAGGCCACCATGATCGCGCTGGCACTGGCGGCCGGTTCGACGCTGGGCGCGCAACTGGCCCGCCCGCTCGGGCTGCCCACGTCCAAGCTGTACCGGGCGGCCGTCGAGCTGACGACGCGCCGCCGCCCACACCGCCGGTCCGGGGGTGCTCAGTAGCCGTCGCCGGTGGCGGGTGCGCCGTCCAGGACGCCGCGGGTGCCGGAGACCCCGAGACGGGTCGCCCCCGCGGCCACCATCGCCTGTGCCGTCGCCCAGTCGCGGATGCCGCCGGAGGCCTTCACGCCGAGCCGCCCGCCCACCGTCTCCGCCATGAGCCGGACGGCGTGCACCGACGCCCCGCCTGCGGGGTGGAAGCCGGTGGAGGTCTTGACGTAGTCGGCACCCGCGGACTCGGCGGCACGGCAGGCCTGGACGATCTCCTCGTCGGTGAGTGCGGCCGACTCGATGATGACCTTCAGCAGCCCGCTCGTGGCCGCCCGGACGGCCGCGATCTCCGCGGTGACCAGTTCCGGGTGCCCGGCCTTCAGCAGCCCGATGTTGATGACCATGTCGACCTCGTCGGCGCCGAGCCGCGACGACTCCGCGGCCTCGGCGGCCTTGACGGCCGGGGTGTGGCTGCCAGACGGGAAGCCGCAGACCGTGGCCAGCTTGACGTCGCCAAGGTCGTCGGCGACGGGCAGCATCGACGGCGAGATGCAGACGCTGAAGGTGCCGAGTTCCCTGGCCTCGGCGATGAGCGCGGAGATCTGTGCGGGTGTCGCGTCGGACTTCAGCAGCGTGTGGTCGATCATCCTCGCGAGCGCTTCGCGCGAAACGTCCATCGGTTCCTCCTGGGTGGGTGATACCCCCTGAGCCTACCCAGCGGGTGCGGCCTGCTGGGGGAGACGGACGGTGAACGTGGTGCGGCCCGGCCACGACTCCGCCGTCGCCATCCCGCCGAACCTCTGCACGACCGCCTGCACGATCGCCAGCCCGAGCCCCGTGGAGCGTTCGTTGTTGTGGGTGCGGGCCTCGTCGGCGCGGGCGAAGCGCTCGAAGACGTGGGGCAGGACCTCGGGCGCAATGCCCGGCCCGTTGTCGGTGACGGTGATCATCGCCCAGCCACCGGCCGCGACCACGCCCGTGGTCACGACGGTGCCGGCGGGCGTGTGCGAGCGCGCGTTCGACAGCAGGTTCAGCACGACCTGGTGCAACTGGTCGGGATCGGCCGACACCACGACGGGGGAGTCCGGCAGCTCCAGCCGCCACGTATGGTCCCTGCCAGCCACACGGGTGTCGCTGACGGCGTTCAGGACCACCTCGACGACGTCGACGGGCACCAGCTGCGTAGGGGCGTCCGCGTCGAGTCTCGCCAGCAGGAACAGGTCGCTGACAAGCTTGGACATCCGCGCGGACTCGGAGCTGATCCGGTCCAGGGCGAACGTGACGTCCTCGTCGTCGCCGCCACGGCTGATGGCGCGTTCCGCCAGTTCGGCATAGCCGCGGATGGAGGCAAGCGGGTTGCGGAGCTCGTGAGACGCATCCGCGACGAACCGGCGCAGCTTCGTCTCCGACGCCTGCCTCGCGGTGAGCGCCCCCTCTACGTTCGTCAGCATGTGGTTGAAGGCGCTCGTCAGCTGGGACACCTCGTGCGTGGGCGGGAGGTTGGTGGGTTCCACGCGGGTGACGGCCTCCACCTCGCCGACGTCGAGGCTCAGCTGAGACACCTCCGAGGCGGCCCGGCCGAGGTTGCGGAGCGGGCGCGTCAGGCGGCCCGACACGGCGCGCGTGGCGACTGCGGCCACGATCACCGAGATCACGCCCAGCCCCACGGACAGGACCGTCAGCCCCCGCAGGTTCTTCTCCAGGCGCGCCATCGGCAGCGCGACGACGGCATGGACCTTCCTGTCGCTGGCCTCCACCCGGTACGTGCCCATGCCGGGCACCTCGATGGTGCGCTTCCTGCCGTCGGCGGGGACCGCCAGCAGCGCGTTGACCGAGTCGACCGTCAGGTTCCTCACCGACCCGGCACCGATGGTGCTGCCGCGGACGGTGCCGTCCGGGAGCACGGCGACGATGATGGTGCCCTCCTCGAGCCCGAGCACGTCTATGCCCGGTGCCCGATCCTCCCTGTCGAGGGGGCCGCCCTGCTGGAGCGCCTGGGCCTGGTCGAGCTGGTCGTCCAGCTGCCCGAGGAAGATCGAGCTGGCGGCGAGGATCGTGGCGGCGGACAGGAACGCGGCCAGGGTGGCCACGATGAGGGTCACGCGCACGCTCAGCTGGCCTGCGAGCGTGCCGGAGGTCCTCATCAGGCGGCCGGCCTCAGCATGTAGCCGACGCCGCGCAGGGTCTGGATCATCGGCTCGCGGCCGACATCGATCTTCTTGCGCAGATAGGAGATGTAGAGCTCGACGACGTTGGCCTGCCCGCCGAAGTCGTAGTCCCAGACGCGGTCCAGGATCTGCGCCTTGCTGAGCACGCGCTTCGGGTTGCGCATCAGGTAGCGCAGCAACTCGAACTCGGTGGCGGTCAGCGACACCGGTGTCCCGCCGCGGGTCACCTCGTGCGACTCCTCGTCCATGACCAGGTCTCCGACGACGAGCTGGCTGCCCTGCGACACCGTCGTCGCCCCGCTCCTGCGAAGCAGCGCCCTGAGCCTCGCGATCAGCTCCTCCAGGCTGAACGGCTTCGTGACGTAGTCGTCGCCGCCGGCGGTCAGTCCGGCGATCCGGTCGGAGACGGCGTCCCTGGCGGTCAGGAAGATGACCGGCACGTCGGGCTGTTCGGTACGGATGCGGCGCATCACCTCGGTGCCGTCGAAGTCGGGCAGCATCATGTCGAGGACGATCACGTCCGGAGAAGACTCCCTGGCCACGCGGACGGCCTCGCTCCCGGACTGGGCGGTGTGCACCTCCCAGCCCTCGTATCGCATCGCCATCGACAGCAGCTCGATCAGGCTCGGTTCGTCGTCGACCGTCAGCACGCGGATCGGCGTGCCGTCCGGGCGCCGGAGGGTCTCATCCGTGGCACGGTTCATGACACCAATGTGCCCGACCCGCCGGGGGATTGGCTATGGGTTCCCTGTGAACTCCCTGTGAGCGGACCCCGTCAGCGCCGGTCCTCGGCAGCGATGAGTTCGGACTCCTGCTCGTCGTCGGGGCGCAGGAACAGCGCGTCCAGGCCGGTCCGGCCGGCGCCGGTGCACAGGAGCACGACGCCGAGCGTGGCGAGGAGCGCGTTCGTCTCCCAGCCCCAGGCCGTCAGGTTCATGGGATCGAGACGGTCGAGCAGAAGGATGGTGCCGACGTTCAGGACCGCGACGCCCAACCCGATGAGCCTGGTGCCGAGGCCGAACAGCAGGAGCACGCCGCCGAGGATCTCGAACGCCACGACCAGCCACGCGAGCAGGTTCGGCGTCGGCATGCCCGCCGCCTCCAGGATGGCGGTCTGGGCGTCGATGCCCGCGGACATCCACCTCTCCCAGCCGCGCAGCACCAGGATCAGGCCGACCACGACCCGCGCCACCAGCAGCCCAACGTCGCGCACGCCGTCGAGGAACACCTGCAGCGGCCCCGGCCGCCTGACCTGAACGATCATCGTCGATCCCTCCCGGGCGCTCGCCCTACTGGGGGACGATTCTGCCCCATCGGTGCCGGTTCCGGAACCGCTCGCTGCCGAGGCGTGCTACTCGTCGGCGGTGGTCGAGGCCTCGCCCCTGATGAGATGGCCGGAGCTGTGGGGGCCGAGGCGCTCGAGTGCCAGCCGGCCAACCATCTGCTGGTTCGTCACCACCCGCTGGGAACGGCCGTTGGTGAGGAAACTGAGCGTCCAACTCAGCAGCGTCGTCACCCGCTGCTTGAAGCCCGCGATGTAGAGCAGGTGCAGGAACAGCCACATCACCCAGGCGATGAAGCCCGTGACGCGCAGCGGCCCCAGCTTCACGACGGCCGAGAACTTCGCGATGGTGGCCATGGAGCCCTTGTCGAGGTACCTGAAGTCGCCGGGCGGCGCCGCGCCCTCGACACGGGCCCTGATGTCGGCGGCGGCGTGCCTGGCGGACTGGATCGCCCCCTGCGCCACGCCCGGCACGCCGGGGAAGCTCATCAGGTCGCCGATGACGAACACCTCCGGGTGGCCCGGCAGCGTCAGGTCGGGCCGGACGACGACGCGCCTGCTGCGGTCCAGCTCGGCGCCGGACTGCGCCGCCAGCGACGCGCCCAGCCTGTTCCCCTGGACGCCCGCCGCCCACACCTTGCAGAACGCGTCGATGCGTTCGGTGCTGCCATCCGTGCGGCGGATGTCGAGGCCGCCGTCGTCGACGCCGGTCACGATGGAGCCTAGCTGCACCTCCACGCCGAGCTTCTCAAGCTTCCGCTTCGTCGCCTTCCCCAGCTGCGGCCCGAACGGCGGCAGCACTTGGTCGGCACCGTCGACCAGGACGACGCGGGCGTCGGCGGGATCGATGGAGCGGAAGTCGCGGCGGATCGTCACCCGGGACAGCTCCCGGATCTGCCCGGCCATCTCGACACCCGTCGGGCCTGCACCCACGACGACGAACGTCATGTACCTGCGACGCTCGGCCGGATCGGCGGTGGCCTCGGCCACCTCGAACGCCTTCAGGATGCGGGCCCGCAGCTCCAGGGCGTCGTCGATGGTCTTCATGCCGGGCGCGAACGTGGCGAACTCGTCGTGCCCGAAGTACGACTGCCCGGCACCGGTGGCGACGATCAGCGAGTCGTAGGGCGTCTCGTGGTAGTGCTCGTGGAAACGCCACTTCACGACCTTCGCGGACAGATCCACATCCTCCACGAGCCCGAGCAGCACCTGCACGTTCCGCTGCCTGCGCAGCAGTTCCCGCGTGGCCGGCGCGATCTCGCCCTCGGACAGCACTCCGGTGGCCACCTGGTAGAGCAGCGGCTGGAACAGATGGTGGGTGGTGCGGGCGATCAGCTTGACATCGACATCGGCCCCCTTCAGGGCCTTCGCGGCGAACAGGCCCCCGAACCCGGAGCCGATGATGACGACGCGGTGCTTCTGCTGAGCCATTGGGCCTCCTCCTTCCGCCCAGCCTATGGCCCGCGTATCTAGACTCACCTGTGAAATCGACCTGCGATGGACATCCCCGGGAGGCACAGGTGACCGCCCCACGCACCACGACCGACGGCATCCCGGCCGTCCGGACGGCGTGGTGGTGGGTCGCGGCCGGGGTGGCGGGGCTGGTGCTGGTGTCGGCCGGCATCGCCCTCGACACCGTCGGGATGCTGGAGGCCGACGCGAGTTGGTGGCGGCCGTTGCTGACCGTGCCCGGCAGCGCTCTGCTGCTGGTCGCCTGGTGGCGGCTGCGCGGCCGGGTGGCGCGCCCGGGCATGGTGCTGGCGATCTGGTCGGCGGTGCTCGTTCCGATGCCCCCGCTGCACAGCCGCGACGTCTACTCCTATGCCGCCCAGGGGTGGCTGGTGTCCCACGGGCTCGACCCCTACGTCGTCCCCTCCGGCGACGCCGGGCAGGCCGGCCTGCTGGTGGGGCAGCACTGGGCGGCGACGACGTCGGTGTACCCGCCGCTGGCGCTGGAACTGTTCGGGGGCGTCTCGGTGCTGTTCCGGGCCGACCTGTGGTGGACCGCCCTCGGCATGCGCGTCCCGAACCTGATCGCGATGGCGGTGCTCGTGGCCGTGCTGCCGAGGCTGGCACGCCACGCGGGCGTCGACGGCAGGACGGCACTGTGGGCCGGGCTCCTCAACCCGCTGGTGGTCGTGCAGTGGGTCGGCGGCGGCCACAACGACGCCGTCATGGTGGCGCTGCTTGCCGTCGCCTTCCTGGCGGCGCACGACGCGGCCTGGCGAGGGTACCGCGGCATGGTGCTGGGCGGCGCACTGACCGGGCCGGCGATGGGGGTGAAGCAGTCGGCGGCGGTGGCGGGCCTTGCCGTGGTGGCCCTTGCGTGGCGGGCGGCCCTGCCCCGCCTGGAGCAGCGACGGCGGACGTGGTTCGCGCTGGTGTTCCGCGCCACCGCGGCCGGTGCCGCCGCAGTGCTGGCGTTCCTGGGCGTCTCCTTCGCCACCGGACTGGGCATGGGCTGGCGCAACCCGACCGCCGGCAGTCCTCTGGAGGCGGTCAGCAACGCGCCGCTGTCCTGGCTGGCGTGGCTCGCCCGGAGCATCTCGCCGACAACCGCGCAGACGATCACCCCCCTCCTGACGGCCCTCAGCTCGCTGCTGGTCCTGGCCGCGCTCGCCTGGCTCGTCGTCCGGTACGGCCCGCGTCCGCCCGACGGGCCGGGCCGTCCCTGGGCCCTGGCCGTCGGGGCGCTGCTCGCGTTCGCGGCCCTCGGCCCGGCCCTGCAGCCCTGGTACCTGACGTGGGTGGCGCCGTTCGTCGCGCTGGCCACGCCGTCACCGAGGGCCCAGCGCGCGTGGCTGGCGACGGTTGGCGCGGTGGCACTCCTGCCCGCCCTGCAGGACGTCATGGCCCCGCCGGTCGCGATGGCCGTGCTCGCTGTCCCCGTCTGGCTGGCCCTGCGGGCCCTCCGCGCCCGTGACGTCGTGTTCCCGCAGGAGCCTGCCCAACCACAGACCCAGGTCTGAGACGCTCGGGCCGGGCGACGGATACCGCCAGGGGTGTGGCCGAAATAGGTTGGGCGGCATGACCGTGGACACCCGTTGGAGCCGCCCCGACCTGAACTGGGCCATCGAGGCATCCAGCCTGTACAAGCAGTTCCGCCGCACGCACGCCGTCGCCGGGCTGGACCTGCACGTCCCCGTCGGCGTCGTCCACGGCCTGTTGGGTCCGAACGGGTCGGGCAAGACCACCACCCTGCGCATGCTGCTCGGCCTGATCCGGCCCGACGGCGGCACCGTGCGGGTGCTCGGCCACACCGTCCCCGACGACCTGCCCGCGGTGATCGACAGGGTCGGGGCGATCGTCGAGTCGCCGAGGCTCCACCCGACGATGTCCCTGCGGCGGAACCTGGAGATCCTCGCGACGAGCCTCGGCGTGCCGCTTCGGCGCGTCACCGAGGTGCTGCTGGAGGTGGGCCTCGGTGCCCGCGGGGACGAACTCTTCCGGCGCTGCTCGCTCGGCATGAAGCAGCGCGCCGCCATCGCCGCGACGCTCCTGAAGGAGCCGGAGCTGCTGATCTTCGACGAGCCCACCAACGGCCTCGATCCCTCAGGCATCCACGAGATCCGAACCACCCTGCGAACGCTCGCCGACGCCGGGCGCACGGTGCTGGTCTCCAGCCATGACCTGAGCGAGGTCGAGCAGGTCGCCGACTCCGTCAGCGTCATCGGCCGCGGTCGCCTCATCGCGGAGGGGGAGCTGTCCCAGTTCCTGGCAGGTGCGGCCTCCAGCGTCGAGGTGACCGTGGCCGACCATGCCGCCGCCTTCGAGGCCCTGCGTCGTGGCGGCTACCAGTCGCAGTTGGTGGGGGCCAGGCTGCTCGTCACCCGTCGCGACGGCACGCGCCCCGACCCCTCCGACATCGCCCGCACGCTCGGCGCCGCCGACCTGTGGCCGTCCCGGCTGGTGGAGAAGCGTTCCAGCCTGGAGCAGGTGTTCCTGGAGCTCACCGCATCCGAGCATCTTTCGGCCACCCAGGGCCGCTGGAGCGGGGGTGCGGCGTGATCAACCTCCTGAAGGCCGAGTTCCTGCGGCTCGTGAGCCGTCGCCTGACCTGGGCGTTGCTGTTCGTGACGGTGGCGTTCGCCGCGCTCGTCACCCTCATGATGGCAGGCGAGGCTCGGCCCCTGTCCGCCGACGACCGGGCCGTCGCCGAGCAGCAGTACCGGCAGTACGTGGCCTTCCTCGACTCCCCGGAATGCACCGATCATCCCGGCACCTGCGGTTCCCCCGAGGGCGTCACCGTCGCGAACTTCCTGCGCGTCCCCGTCGACTACGAGTTCTACATGTCAAACGCCATGACGGCGGGGCCGCTGGTCCTGGTGGCCACGACGGTGCTGGCCTCGCTGCTGATCGGGTCGGAGTTCTCGTCCGGGTCGCTGTCCACGCAGCTGACGTTCACTCCCCGCCGCGGCCGGGTCATGGCGGCCAAGGTGGTGGCGGCCACGGCAGGCGCCGTCGGGCTGATGCTGGCGTTCATCGCCGCGGCCATGACCTTCGGCACGATCGCGTTCATGCTGCTGCGTGGCGGATCCGACGTGGTCGCGTCGGTGAAGTCGCCGCTCCACTTCGGCGGCCTGCTCCTCGCGACGCTGGCAACGGCGGTTCTGTCGGCGTCGCTGACCTTCGCGTTCGGCTCGTCCGGCCTCACGCTGGGCGCCGGCGTCGTGACGCTGCTGGGGTCGTGGCTGTACTCCGTGTCGATTGACGACCGGCGCGTCATCGGACTGTTCCTGCCGAACGTCAACCTTGGTGCCCTACTCGGCGGCAACTATCGCTTCACCTACTGGGACCCGGTCACGCAGTCGAACCTCCCGATCACGACCTTCGGCTGGGCGGCGGTGTATGCCCTGGTGTTGGTGGCCGTGGTGACGGCCATCAGCGCGTGGGCGTTCCGCCGCCGCGACCTGCTGCGGTGAGCCGGCGCGGCCGGCGGAGGCGCCGTCGCCGGTAGGCTGACGCCGTGCGCTACATCTCCACCAGGGCCGCCGCGGGCGAGCCGGGCCGCTCGTTCTGCGACATCCTCCTGGAGGGCCTCGCGCCCGACGGCGGGCTGTACCTGCCGGAGCGCTACCCGGTCGTCGACGCGGCCAGGCTCGCGCGCTGGGGTGAGGTGCTGCGCCGTGACGGCTACGCGGCCCTGGCGTTCGAGGTGGCGAGCCTGTTCGTCGACGACATCCCAGCCGAGGATCTGCGGGGCATCTGCGAGCGCGCCTATGCGCCGTCGAAGTTCCTGGACCCGGCGATCGTGCCCGTCACCCGGCTGTCCGATGGGCTGTGGCTGGCGCATCTGTCCAACGGGCCGAGCGCCGCCTTCAAGGACATGGCGATGCAGCTGCTCGGGGAGCTGTTCTCCTACGAACTGGCGCGCCGCGACCAGACCATCACCATCGTCGGCGCCACCTCCGGCGACACCGGTTCCGCGGCCGAGTACGCCCTGATGGGCAAGCCGCAGGTGAGCGTCTTCATGCTGTCGCCGCTCGGCCGCATGACGCCGTTCCAGCAGGCGCAGATGTTCTCCATCGACGACCCGCGCATCTGCAACATCGCCGTCGAGGGCGTCTTCGACGACTGCCAGGACATCGTCAAGGCCATCAACGCCGACGCCGACTTCAAGGCCCGGTACCGCATCGGCGCCGTCAACTCCATCAACTGGGGACGGCTGCTGGCGCAGGTCGTGTACTACTTCGCCGCCTGGCTGCGGGTCTCCGACGGCGGGCCGATCAGCTTCGCCGTCCCGTCCGGCAACTTCGGCAACATCGCCGCCGGCCACATCGCCCGTCAGATGGGGTTGCCGATCGACCGCCTGATACTCGCCACCAACGAGAACGACGTCCTCGACGAGTTCTTCCGCACCGGCGTCTACCGGGTACGGGGATCGGCCGAGACGCACGAGACGTCGTCGCCGTCGATGGACATCTCCAAGGCCTCCAACTTCGAGCGCTTCATCGCCGACCTGCTGGGCCGCGACGGTGGGCGCGTCGCCGAACTGTTCGGGCGGTTGCTGCCCGCCGAGGGGCGGTTCGACCTGTCGGCGGAGGCTGGTTTCGTGGGTCAGCGGGAGCGGTACGGGTTCGTCAGCGGCTCCTCGACCCACGCCGACCGCCTGGCCCAGATCCGGGCCACGTATCTGGCCGACGGCGTCCTGATCGACCCGCACACCGCCGACGCCGTCCAGGTGGCCAGGCGGCTGCTTGCGTCCGGGGACGTGACGGGCACCGTCGTAGCACTGGAGACGGCACTGCCTGTGAAGTTCTCGGCCACCATCACCGAGGCCCTCGGAATCATCCCGCCGCGCCCGGCCCGCTTCGACGGCATCGAGGACCTGCCGCGCCACGTCATCGAGGTCGGAAACGACGCCGAGGCGGTCAAGGACATCATCCGCAGCCACTCCGCCTGAGGACCCCCGCCCTCTGGTGGTTCAATCAGCGTCTACCGGTGGCCGCGTCGGTCGAGACTTGGGCCAGGTCCGCGGGGACTGTCACTGGATCCCGACACGCCTCCTCGTCCCTCGTCGGCTACTCGATCAGCGGATGGGGGGTTCCGCTGGTCGAGTCGCGGACCCACCTGACGGCGGGGTCCGCTCATGCGGGAAAATGGCCCATCGGCCGCCAGTTCGCACGCTCCTGCACCCTATTTTCGGAGTAGCCAGTGAGCGCCTGCGCGAGCGTCGGTCGAGACCTCGTGCGGGTTCCTGTGGACTCGGGGGTTGATTTCGACCGTCGCTCGCTGGCTCATTCAACGTCCACCGGCGGTCGATCACGGGTCCTCGTGTGGGTCAGCGGAGGCCCAGGACCTGTTCGTCGGTCATCGTCGGGTCCTTGATCGTGTCGGCCGGAAGCGTCTCCCAGAGGGCTCTGGCGGGATTCCAGACGTAGCGCCCGTACGGGCCCTGCAGCACCTCGTATCCGAATTGGGAGTTCGAGCGCAGGAACACGACCTGTTCGTCGCCGATCTCGGAATGGGTTGCGCCCAAGAACTGAACGTCCACCCACCCGTCGTCCGGTGACGCGGAGGGTACGCCGTCCTTCGGGCCGTTGATGGCGCTGAGGTCCGACGCCTTGATGAAGCCGCCCAGCTCCATGTAGCTGATGCTGCCACGGACATCCCCGCGGATGGTCTCGTCGATCTGCAGGGTGACCAGCGTGTAGGTGGTCCCCACTTCGTCATGGCCGTACTCCACACCCGTGACCACACCGCGCACGACGACGGCCAGGTTCGGGTCCGTCAGCAGCAAGGCGTGGTCCGACGGTGTGAACGTCAGCGCTGCCTCCGTGACGCCCCGGACTGCCACCGGACCGGGTCCTCCCGAGCCATTCCCGGACTGCTCGCGATGCACGATCTCCGTCTGGGCGCGCGATGACGCTGCTGGAGGTGAGGTGTGGCCCGTCGATCCGACGTCGACGGCCGACTGCGCGGCGGGGCTTCCGCAGCCGGAAACGAGAACGGACGTGACTGCTGCGACGCCGACGGCCGCGAAGCTCCTGAAGGTGTGCATCGTTTTGATTCCTGTCGCTACTCAGTAGATGTATCTGACGCCATTTACGTCATCGAGTTGCGCTCGGGTGACGGATGTGCCAGCGATGCCCGAGTACATCAGCGTACTCGAGTACGTATTGTGTGCGAGCCCGAATCCGTGACCCATCTCGTGCGCAACAATCCCTTGACGGTTGGGGCAGGAACTGCTGTCGAAGAGGGCTGGTCGAGCGATAACTATCTTGCTCCACCACCAGTTCCTGTCTGGCGCGTATCCGCGCGGCACGATGCGCGTTGTATCGATGTAGAACTCAGTGACAGCGCAGTAGGAACTCTGAACCGTCGACTCCTGGTAGAAATCCATGCGGCTCTTGGACTTGACGCTCGTGTTGTAGTACACAACAGGATTCCCCACGCCAACATAGGAAGTCGTGTTCACCCATTGGCTCATTCCTGTGTTGACGCGGCTGGTTTGTCCGGAGGCGCTGGAGTCAATCCAGTAGTACTGCGGCGAGTTTCCCCAGTCGCCGACGCCATAAATCGCCCTGAAGCCCCACCATGAAAAGGCCGCCGCTCCCTGGATATTCAATGCAACAGCGACCAAACTCATCGCGAGTGTCAGTGCCACCGTTCGAACTCTCATGGACTGCTACCTCCTAGGATCTGCGCTGATCCTGCATGTATGGGGTAGCTCTACTGAAGCCCCCCGACCTTGGTGAGCGAGTTTAGACCAACTCGCGAGGCTTCTCAATGGGCCGACGAGACTCAGCTAAAACGCCCGCGACACGCGGGCGGTGCCTCACGTAAGAATGCCCGCGTGGCGGTGAGGCTTCGAGCATGGGGAGCGTGTTGACGATGGCGGCCAGGGCCGAGAT
>JBDHZH010000031.1:0-32760 GCA_039811745.1 Arachnia sp. | reverse complement strand
GGTGGACATGCTCGTCGTGAACCCGCCCTACGTGCCCGAGCGGATGCGCGACCAGCTACCGGCCGAGGTCGTCGGCGGCGACCCGGAACTGGCACTGTTCTCGGGGCCCGACGGACTGGCGGCGCTGAGGGTGGTCCACCGCCGTGCAGTCGAGCTCCTACGTCCCGGGGGGTGGGTGATCGCCGAGCACGACGAGTCACATGCGGACCGTGTCGCCTCCATGTTCGGCGAGCCCTGGTTCGAGGCCACCCGGACGGTCATGGACCTGGCCGGACGCCCGCGGCACGTGGTGGCGCGTCGGAGGGTCGCCGCCGACGTGGCAGGATTGGGCGCGTGAACGAATCGGACACCGCAGCGAAGACCTTCCCGCTGGCAACCGAGGCCGAGGCGGGGATCGCCGCGGCGGTGGAGGCCGTCCGGGCGGGCCGCTGCATCGTCGTCCCGACCGACACGGTCTACGGCATCGGAGCGGATGCCTTCTCCGCGGCTGCGGTCAAGGGGCTGCTGGAGGCCAAGCGGCGCGGTGCGGACATGCCGCCGCCGGTACTGATCGCCGAACGGTCCATGCTGAGGGCGCTGGCATCCGACGTCCCTGCGGAGGCCACCGCGTTGGCCAAGGCGTTCTGGCCGGGCGCGCTGACGATCATCCTGAAGGCCCAACGCAGCCTGAGGCTGGAACTGGGGGAGACCAACGGGACGGTCGCCATCCGGGTGCCCGCGCACGACGGGCTCCGCGAGCTGCTGCGGCACACCGGTCCCCTCGCCGTCAGCTCGGCCAACATCTCGGGGGAGCCCGCTGCGAACGATTGCGCAGAGGCCATGGCCATGCTCGGGGACTCCGTGGCCGTGTACCTCGACGGTGGTGCCACGAGTGGGCAGGGCTCGTCGACCATCGTGGACTTCACCGCCGAGGGTGCCGGGCGCGTCGTGCGTCAGGGGGCCATTCCCTTCGACGACCTCGTGGCGGTTGCGTCCTCGCTGCAACCCCTTGCCAGTGACGAGGTGGCCCCGGCGGAGGTGGCCCCGGCGGAGGTGGCTCCGGCCGAGGCGACCGACGGCTTCGTCGACACTTCCTTGCCTGAGGCCATTGCGGCACCCGCGGACGTACCCGCAGCCGAGCCCGCGGAGGGACCCGCGACCGAGGACGTCGAGGCCCCCGACGATGAGGCGACGATCAGGATCGAACCGGGCGCCGAGCCGACGAGCTGAGAGATGCGCGAGTACCTGCTGGTCCTGCTGGTCTCGGCAGCGACCACCTATCTCCTGGCCGGCGTCTGCAGGTCGATCGCAATTCGCACCGGCACACTGGCGATGGTCAGGACCAGGGACGTGCATGTGCGACCCGTTCCTTACCTGGGTGGCGTGGCCATGCTGGGAGGCCTCGGCGTGGGACTGCTGCTGGCCGGTCAGATGCCGTTCCTCGGTCGGCACCCGGCGGTTGGGCACGACGCCGCAGGCGTGTGGTGGGCCGCCCTCATCATCTGTGCCATCGGCGTGGTCGATGACCGGTTCGAGTTGTCGGCGCTGGTCAAGCTGGGAGGGCAGGTGCTCGCGGCCGGGGTCGCGGTCCTCCAAGGCGTCCGCATCTACTGGATCCCCCTTCCCAATGCGATCGTGGCGCTCGACGACGCCACGAGCATCCTCGTGACCGTCTTCTTCATCGCACTCTGCGTCAACGCCGTCAACTTCGTCGATGGCCTGGACGGTCTGGCCGCCGGGGTGGTCGCCATCGGTGCCGCCGCCTTCTTCGCCTACAGCTACGTTCTGGCCTATGAGCAGGAACTGGTGCGGGCCACCACCGCCAGCCTCATCACCGTCGCGACAAGCGGCATCTGCATCGGGTTCCTGGTGCACAACTTCCATCCCGCCAGGATGTTTATGGGCGACTCGGGAGCCATGCTGCTCGGGCTGCTGATGGCCATGAGCTCCATCTCCTTCACCGGCCAGATCGACTCAGCCGTGCTCTCCTCCGGCGGGGACGTGCTTCCGGCGCTGCTTCCGATCCTGCTGCCGCTCGCGACCCTCGCGCTCCCCATCCTCGACCTTGTGCTCGCCTATGTGCGCCGCACCAGGAAGGGGCAATTCTGGTTCGTGCCGGATAGGGGCCACCTGCACCACATCCTCCTCGATCGCGGGCACTCGCACCGAGCCGCAGTGCTCCTGATGTGGGGCTGGACGGCGCTGATCGCAGGGGGCCTCGTGCTCGTGACCCTGAGCAACCGGATCGTCGCGCTCGGCCTCGTCGGGGTGACGCTGATCGGCATGTTGCTGCTCACCCTGTGGCCTCGGCGTGCCTCGGGGCGGGGCGTCTGATGGCGACGCGTGGGGGCCATGTCGTCACGGGAGCGGCCCGCAGGGCCAAGGAGATGATGGTCGGCGGGCTGGTGCTGGGGCATGTGGTGGGGCTCACCGTGATCGGGCTTGCAGCTGCCCTCGGCGGTGCCGACGCGGCCATGACGGCGGCGCTGGGATTCGCGTCGGTGGTGATCTTCTTCGCGATCGGGCAGTGGATCGAGGTCATCGCCTGTGAGCTGGAACCGACGCAGGGCATGGGGCTGGCGCTCGCCTCCTACGTCGTCAGAGTCATCGGCATCGGTGCCGGCCTCTGGTTCATCCTCGAGAGCCCCGCCGTGGCCCCACACGTGAGCAGGGGATGGCTGCTGCTGTCCGTGGTCGGCACCGTCGTGGCCTGGATCGGCGGGGTGGTCTGGGTCGCCAGCCGCCAGCGCGTGCCTGTGTACGACAGGGAATACGAGCCGCCGAAGCACCCGAATGAAGGTGAATAGGCCGGAGTTTTCCGATAGGCTGCGTCTCGACATGGGCATGAAGAGTCCTTCGGATGAGTCGCCGGAGCCCCGACGGGGTGGCCACACTGACGACGGCATGGTCGTGCTCAGTTACATCCTTGCCGGCCTGATCTTCTACGGGGGTCTCGGCTGGCTCGGGGATTACTACTTCAAGACCGTGTGGCTGCTACCCCTCGGGCTCATCATCGGGCTCGTGGGCAGCATCTACCTCATCATCAAGCGATACGGGAGACCTGAGTGAGTCCTGGCATGTTCCCGCTCGAAGGTGGCACCTACGTGCCCCCCGGTGTCGACGACTTCAAGTTCGGCCCGTTCATCGAAGGGTGGCCGGACTGGATCAACCGTCCGCTCATCCAGGCGGTCACGGGTGCGCTGATCGTGATCATCCTCTGGTGGGTGGCCTCGCGCGGCCTCAGGACGAAGCCGAGCAAGGGTCAGTTCGTGGCGGAGTACCTCTACGAGTTCGTGCGCAACGGAATCGCACGCGACATCCTGCACCACGAGTACCGCAGGTACCTTCCCTACCTGCTGGGACTCTTCTCGTTCATCCTCGTGAACAACTGGTTCGGCGAGTTCTTCGTCTTCATGTTCCCGACGTTCTCGAACATCGGCTATGTGTACGGCCTGGCGATCCTGTCCTGGTGTGTGTATGTGGGAGCGGGCTTCGGCAAGTTCGGGTTCGGATTCCTGAAGCGGGCGCTCATCCCCGAGGGTGTGCCGTGGTACCTGCTGCCCATCGTCATGCCCCTTGAGTTCCTCGCCACGTTCATCACCAGGCCCGTGACTCTGGCCCTTCGTCTGTTCGCCAACATGTTTGCCGGGCACCTCGTGGTCCTGGTGTTCGTGGTCGGTGGCGGCTACCTCCTGACCGTCCAGGACAACCTGTTCTACAACGTGTCCGGCGCGGTCTCGATCCTGTTCAGCTTCGCCATCCTCTTCCTGGAGTTGTTCATCGGAGCCATCCAGGCCTACATCTTCACCGTCCTCACCGCCCAGTACGTCTCAACCTCCATCTCAGAGGCGCACTGACCCCCGCAAACCGACTTCCGCGACCGGTCGGAAGCCACCGAAAGGAATACCATGCTGTCCCTGCTGGAGATCAACGGATCCATCAACATGATCGGCTACGCGATCGCAACCATCGCCCCCGCACTGGGCGTGGCTTGGATCTTCGCGTCCGTCATCAACGGCACCGCCCGCCAGCCCGAGGCCCGCGGCGCCATGATGAGCACCGCGTTCATCGGCTTCGCCGTGGTTGAGGCCCTGGCCATCATCGCCATCGCACTCGCCTTCGTCCTCAAGTAAGGCCGACCATGGTGCCCATTTCAGGGGTACTGCAGGAGGTCAACCTAGGGCCCCTGTTGCCCCATCACCTGTCCGAACTGATCGTCGGCATCATCCTGATGCTGTTGATCTTCGTCGTGATGTGGAAGATCGTCGTGCCGGCATTCGAGAAGATGTACGAGGAACGCTCGAATCTGATCGAGGGGGGCATGCGGCGAGCTGCCGCTGCCGAGGCACAGGCCGATGCCGCGCTCGCGAGGTACAACAACCAGTTGGACTCCGCACGTGAGGAGGCCGCCCGCATCCGCGAGGAGGCAAAGAACACGAGCGCGCAGCTGATGGCCGAGTCAAGGGAGAAGGCGCTGAGGGAGTCCAACCGGATCCTCGAGGCCGGCCGCGCCCAGTTGGAGGCCGAGAGGGCGCAACTCCTGATGGAGCTGCGCTCCGAGGTGGGTGGCCTTGCCACGACCCTGGCCGGCAAGATCGTCGGCGAGTCGCTGGCCGACGACGCGCGAGCCAATCGCACCGTCGACGCCTTCCTGGCCGAACTCGAGGCCGCGGGGTCGGTTCGATGAGTGTTCGCGACGCGGCCATGGAACTGCTGGATGCCAGGGCCGACCAGGTGAAGCTCGATTCCCGGGCCGCCGACGAGTTGTTCGCGGTCGTGGACCTCCTGGACACCCAGCACCCGCTGCGTCGATCCCTCTCGGACCCGTCGGCAGACCCCGCAAGTCGGGTCGCACTCGCCCAGCGCATCTTCGGGAACCGCATCAGCGAGTCGGCCATGAAGGTGCTCGCCGGCCTCGCCGGCGCACCCGGGCTGACTGGGCGTCGGCTGGTCGCCGCCGTGGAGCGTCAAGGGGTTCGCGGCCTCTGCAAGGTGGCGATGGCGGCGGGGAACCTGCCCCGGGTCCAGGACGAGCTCCATACGTTCGCCGCCACGGTCGAGGCCAACGCGGAGTTGGGCGACATCCTGAGGAACCGCACCTATCCGCTGGAGGCCAGGCGTCAACTCGTCGCAGGGCTCACCAAGGGCAAGGTGCACCCGATCACGACCGCGCTCCTGGACCGGGCCACTGCCGCCAGAGTGAGAACGTTGCCGCACACTGTGGCGACCTACCTCGACATCGCAGCCCGACTCGCAAACGAGCAGATCGCAAGCGTGACCGTCGCGAGGCCACTCGACGAAGTCAGGCTCGGCAGGCTGCGTCGTGCCCTCGAGGCCCACGTCGGCGGGGCCGTCGCACTCCAGGTGACGGTGGACCCAGAGGTTTTGGGTGGCATGAGCGTCAGGATCGGCGACCACATCTTCGAATCAACCGTGGCCGGGCGGCTGGATGATGCCCGCAGGCTGCTGAACTCCCACCAGTGAAAGTGAAACGCAATGGCTGAATTGACCATCAGTCCGGACGAGATCCGTAGCGCACTGGACAGCTTCGTCCAGTCGTACCAACCCCAGGCGGCGAGCAAGACCGAGATCGGCACCGTCGTCTCCTCGGGTGACGGCATCGCCCGCGTCGAGGGCCTGCCCTCTGCGATGGCGAACGAACTGTTGCGCTTCGCCAACGGCACGATGGGCATCGCGCTCAACCTCGACGAACGCGAGATCGGCGTCGTGGTGCTCGGCGACTCCGAGGGCATCGACGAGGGTTCCGTGGTGCACGGCACTGGCGAGGTCCTGTCCGTCCCGGTCGGGGATGGCTATCTCGGCCGGGTCGTCGACGCGATGGGCAACCCCATCGACGGCCTTGGAGAGATCACCCCGCTGGAGGGCCTCCGCGCGCTGGAGATCCAGGCGGCCGGCGTCATGGATCGCCAGGAGGTGCGCGAGCCGCTGCAGACCGGCATCAAGGCGATCGACTCCATGACGCCGATCGGCCGGGGGCAGCGCCAGCTCATCATCGGCGACCGCAAGACCGGCAAGACCACGATCGCGGTGGACACCATCATCAACCAGAAGGCCGCCTGGGACACCGGCGATCCGAAGCAGCAGGTGCGGTGCATCTACGTCGCGGTCGGGCAGAAGGGCTCCACGATCGCGGAGGTTCGGTCCACGCTGGAGGATGCGGGCGCCATGGAGTACACGACGATCGTGCACTCGCCCGCCTCCGACCCGGCAGGCTACAAGTACATCGCCCCCTACTCGGGTTCCGCCATCGGGCAGCACTGGATGTATTCGGGCAAGCATGTCCTCATTGTGTTCGACGACTTGACGAAGCAGGCCGAGGCCTACCGGGCCATGTCGCTGCTGCTCCGCCGCCCCCCGGGCCGCGAGGCCTACCCCGGTGACGTGTTCTACCTGCATTCCCGCCTCCTGGAGCGCTGCGCCAAGCTGTCCGACGAACTCGGTGGCGGGTCGATGACCGGACTGCCGATCATCGAGACCAAGGCGAACGACGTCTCGGCATACATCCCCACCAACGTGATCTCCATCACCGACGGTCAGATCTTCTTGCAGTCCGACCTGTTCAACGCCAATCAGCGACCCGCCATCGACGTCGGCATCTCGGTGTCCCGCGTCGGTGGTGCCGCGCAGATCAAGGCCATGAAGTCGGTTTCCGGCACGCTGAAGATCAACCTGGCGCAGTACCGGGACATGCAGGCGTTCGCCATGTTCGCGTCCGACCTGGACGAGACGTCGCGCCGGCAGCTCGACCGGGGCTCCCGGCTCGTCGAGCTCCTGCGTCAGGGAGCACACGTTCCGTACCCGGTGGAGGACCAGGTGATCAGCGTCTGGGCGGGCACCGAGGGGCACTTCGACGACGTCCCAACCTCGGATGTGCTGCGCTTCGAGCAGGAGTTCCTGGACTACTTGCGTCGTGAGACCGACGTCTTGCAGGGCATTGCCTCGACCAAGCAGTTCACAGACGAGGCGAAGGCGGCCACGTTGGCCGCACTGGATGCCTTCAAGAGGATGTTCCGCACCGGCGAGGGCAGGGTGCTCGTCGGTCACGTGCCGCGGGAGCCCATGGACGCCAAGGACATCGGCCAGGAGACCATCGTCCGCAAGAAGCGGGGTTGATGAGCGATGGCGAGTAGCCTGCGAGAACTCAGGCAGCGGCGCAACTCCGTTGCCGCCACCAAGAAGATCACTCGTGCGATGGAGCTCATCGCGGCGTCGCGGATCGTGAAGGCGCAGCAGATCGCTCGCGACGCGATGCCGTACACGACGGCCCTGACGCATGCGGTCTCCGCTCTCGCGACCTACTCCGACGTGCTGGAGCACCCGCTCCTGGTTGATCGCCAGCCTGCGAGGCGGTCGGCGATGCTGCTCATCACTGGTGACCGTGGCCTGGCAGGGGCCTATTCCTCGAACGTCATCAAGGCCGCCGAGCAGCTGCACGCGAAGCTGATCCGCGAGGGTCAGGAGAACGTCCAGTACATCACGGGCAAGAAGGGCGTCGCCTACTTCGACTTCCGCAAGCGGGTCGTGGAGCGAAGTTGGACGGGATTCTCGGATGCACCGCAGCCGGCACACGCACGGGAGATCGCCAAGGAGCTGATCGACAGGTTCCTCATGCCCTACGAGGAGGGCGGCGTCGACCAGATCCACATCGTCGGCACCCGGTTCGTCTCCATGCTGACGCAGCAGGCGGCCGCCGTTCGTCTCCTACCCCTGGCGGTCGAGGACCAGACCGACGACGCCGTGGCCGATGAGGGCGATGTCCTGCCGTACTACGAGTTCGAGCCGAGCCCCAAGGTCGTCCTCGACAAGATCCTGCCCCTGTACGTGACCAACCGCGTCTACACCGCGTTGCTGCAGTCGAGCGCGTCGGAGCTGGCCAGCAGGCAGCGGGCCATGCAATCGGCGACGGACAACGCGCAGCAGCTGATCGAGCGGCTGACCCGGGAGGCCAACCAGGCTCGTCAGGCCGAGATCACCCAGGAAATCTCCGAAATCACCGGCGGTGCCGCGGCGCTGGCCGAAGCAGCTGGAAACGAGTGAGGATAGCAATGACAACCACTGCAGATCTGACCCCGAAGGCCGTGGGTATCGGCCGGGTGGCCCGTGTCATCGGCCCCGTCGTCGACGTCGAGTTCGCCGCGGACCAGATCCCCGAGATCGGTCACGCCCTGACCGTCGAGACCGAGGTGATGGGCGAGAAGCGCCGAATGACGATGGAGACCGCGCTTCACGTCGGTGACAACGTTGTTCGGGCCATCGCGCTCAAGCCGACGGACGGTATGCGTCGTGGGGCCGAGGTCACGGACACCGGCGCCCCGATCTCCGTGCCCGTGGGGGAAGTGACCAAGGGCCATGTCTGGAATGTCACCGGCGACGTCCTGAACGTCGACCCCTCCACCATCGAGATCACTGAGCGCTGGCCCATCCACCGGCCCGCGCCGCCATTCGACGCGCTCGAGCCGCGCACCGAGATGCTGGAGACCGGTATCAAGGTGCTCGATCTGCTCACCCCGTATGTGAAGGGCGGCAAGATCGGCCTGTTCGGGGGCGCCGGCGTGGGCAAGACGGTGCTCATCCAGGAGATGATCTACCGCATCGCCCACAACTTCGGCGGCACCTCGGTGTTCGCCGGTGTGGGGGAGCGCACCCGCGAGGGCAACGACCTCATCCACGAGATGGAAGAGGCAGGAGTCCTGAAGGACACGGCTCTGGTGTTCGGTCAGATGGACGAGCCGCCCGGCACGCGACTCCGGGTGGCGCTGAGCGCGCTGACCATGGCCGAGTACTTCCGTGACGTCCAGAACCAGGATGTGCTGCTGTTCATCGACAACATCTTCCGGTTCACCCAGGCCGGCTCCGAGGTGTCCACGCTTCTCGGTCGCATGCCTTCCGCAGTGGGCTACCAGCCGAACCTCGCAGACGAGATGGGTCAGCTGCAGGAGCGCATCACCTCCACCCGCGGGCACTCGATCACGTCCATGCAGGCCATCTACGTGCCGGCTGACGACTACACGGACCCCGCACCTGCGACGACGTTCGCCCACCTCGACGCCACAACCGAACTCTCACGCGAGATCGCCTCGCGGGGCCTGTATCCGGCCGTGGACCCGCTCACCTCGTCCAGCCGAATCCTGGACCCGCAGTACGTCGGGCAGACGCACTACGACACGGCGATCCGCGTCAAGCAGATCCTGCAGCGCAACAAGGAACTCCAGGACATCATCGCCATCCTCGGAATCGATGAACTGTCCGAGGAGGACAAGATCATCGTCGCTCGGGCGAGGCGCATTCAGCAGTTCCTCAGCCAGAACACGTACATGGCAACCAAGTTCACAAGCGTCCCCGGCTCGACGGTGCCGCTGGCTGACACCGTCGAGGCCTTTCAGATGATCTGCAGGGGTGAGGTCGACCACATCGCGGAGCAGGCGTTCTTCAACGTCGGCGGCATGGATGACGTCATGCGCGTCTGGGACAAGATGAGCAAGGAACGCTGATCGTGGACCGTGCACCGCTGAAGGTTGAGGTGGTCTCGGCCCACCGTCAGCTCTGGACGGGCGACGTGGTCAACATCATCGCCCGGACGACCGAGGGCGACATCGGCATCCTGCCGGGACACGAGCCGCTGATGGCTGCGCTCGTCCCCTGCGTCGTGGACATCGTCACCTCGGACGGCCGCAGTGAGACGCTCGCCGTGGACGGTGGTTTCATCTCGGTCGCCCATGGCCATGTCTGGATCCTCAGCCAGATCGCGATGATGGGTGCGGAGGTCACCCTCGACAAGGCCCGCCGTGAACGGGTCGACCTGCACGAAGCGAACGAGAAGGGTTCGCTGACGGATGCCCAATTGCACAGGCTGCACATCCTGGACGCGCAGATCAGGGCGGGGGAGAAGGTTCAGGAAGCCTGAGCAGGCCTCCTTGACATACAACGATTCGGTATCAATTGGGCGGGGCGGTTCCACGGGGGGCCGCCTCGTCTGATGTCTCGCGTGAAGTCCGGTATCTTTCCTCCATGGGGCTCCAGCCGATCTTCGTGACGATCTTCGCGGCGATGATCATCTGCCTGCCCTTCGTCCTCCTCTATGCGCGCCGCCGCTGGCTCACTGGCCAGGGCGGCCTTTTTGATTGCGCCTGCAGGGTCGCACAGGGGCCTGCGGGCAGCGGCTGGGTATTGGGCCTGGCGCGCTACCGGGGCGATGAACTCGAGTGGTTTCGCGTGTTCTCACTGTCGATGCGTCCGTCGTGGACGCTTCGTCGGGAACTGACCATGTACGCCGACCAGCGTTCCTCCGACGACCTCGAGTCCGTGGTGCTGTTCGACGAGTCACGCATCGTCACTCTGCGGGACCGCCTGAGCGGCCAGGAGCGCATTCTGGCGATGGAGCCGGACGCGGCGATGGGGCTCATGAGTTGGCTGGAGTCGGCGCCCCCGGGCACGCACTTCGTGCCGAGGAGCGCAGATTCACCGGGCTGAGGCTCGCCCCTCCGGCTTGGGTCGATCCGTGCCCGGGACCCAGAGGACGTCTCCCGCGGTGCCGTTCGTGACCCTGCACATGATGAAGAGCAGGTCGCTCAGCCGGTTCAGGTAGGTCACTGCAAGAACGTTCACGCCGCCGGCGCCGCGCTCGGCAGCTGTCTCGGTGCCGTGCGCCTCCACACAGGCCCACGCCAGCCGCTCTGCCCGCCTGCAGGTGGTGCGGGCGACATGCATCTGGGCCCCGGACGGGGATCCTCCCGGCAGGATGAAGGAGCGCAGGTTCGGCAACTGCTCTGACAACTCGTCGCACCACTGCTCCAGACGGTCGATCGAGGGCTGCTCGATCCGCAGGGGAGGCCATTCCGGATTCGAGGCGAGTGGGGTGGCCAGATCGGCGCCGACGTCGAAGAGTTCGTTGCGGATCAGGTCGAGCATCTCGACGACGCGCGGCGGGACGCCGCCCAGAGCCACAGCCAGCGCGATGGCCGAGTTCGCCTCCTCGACCGTGCCGTACGCCTCGACCCGGACGTCGGTCTTCCGCGTTTCCGAGTTGTCGACGAGCCGAGTCGAGCCGGCGTCACCGGTGCGGGTGTAGATGCGCGTCAGGTTGACCATGGGGCCAACATAGCCGACGGTAGGGTGTGGTCGTGCTCAACAAACCGCTCGTGGTCATCACGCTCCTTGCCGCGGCACTCCTCGCGGCCTGTACCGACGCCAACCAGTCCTCGGGTTCGGGCCCGGTGGTGCGGGCCGTCACCTGCCAGTACCCGGCGGATGGCCGCCCGGCACGTCCCGTGGATCCTCCTGCCACCACCGACATTCCGAACCAGGGACAGACGCAGGCGACCCTGCACTTCACCGCCGGCGACGTCACGATCACCATGGATCGGGCCAGGACGCCCTGCACCGTCAACTCGTTCCTCTCCCTGGCACAGCAGGGGTTCTACGACGAGACCAAGTGCCATCGGCTTGTGGACTACGGCCTGTTCATCCTCCAGTGCGGCGACCCGACCGCGACGGGCATGGGTGGCCCCGGCTACGTCATGGCGGAGGAACTCGACGGCAAGGAGACCTATCCTGCCGGGACCGTGGCGATGGCGAAGCGACCCGAGGCGGGGACGACCGGGAGCCAGTTCTTCCTCGTGTGGGCCGACACCAACCTGCCTCCGGAGTACACGGTCTTCGGGACCATGGACAAGGCTGGTCTGGACGTGATCGGCGGCATCGCGGCCCAAGGGGTGGCTGCCTCCGACGGTCAGAGCCCGAACGCGGAGGCGAAGATCACATCCATCACGCTCGGCTGACCCTCCCCGAGGGGTCAGCCCCGGAAGTCGTCGGGGTCCACACCTTCCAGGAACTCGTGGAAGGCAGCCATCTCGGACTCCTGATCGCCGTCGCCCGCCTCCTCGGGCCGAACCCCCGCCACCTCGAGGACATCGTCGGCCACGAAGATCGGAGCTCCGACCCGGACGGCCAGTGCGATCGAGTCGGAGGGCCGTGCGTCGATCTCGCGGGTTCCGTCCGGGGTGTCAAGCGTCAGGACGGCGAAGAAGGTGCCCTGTTCGATGCGGCTGACTTCAACCCTCACGACGGATGCCCGAGACGCTTCCAGCAGGCGTGCCATAAGGTCATAGGACATCGGGCGGGCAGGCACAGGGGATGCCTCAAGGGCGACGAGGATGGCCGCCGCCTCCGCCGGCCCGATCCAGATCGGCAGCAGTACTGTCGGACCCGAACCCTCGGCCATCGGCCTGAGTACGAGGACGGGCTGACCCGCGGAGTCGACCACCAGTGTGTGCACGGTCATCTGAGCCATGTGTCGCACCTCCAGATGTGCTGCCTGGCCATCAATGCTACCCAGTGGGGACGGTCAGGAAGTGCCGTAGCGTCGCAGTGAAGGCCTCGGGAGCCTCCGAGTGCACCCAGTGGCCGGCGTCCTTGATGCCGACCGTGACGACCTTTGGGAAGAGGTCACGCATCACCGCCCGGTGCTCGGGCCTGACGTAGTGCGAGCGCCTGCCGGAGACCCAGTAGACGGTACCCGGATAGGCCGCGTCGATCCTCGGCCAGGATCCGATCTCGGAAAGGGAGTCACCGAGCAGTTCGAGGTTGCAGGCCCAGCGCCACCCCTCCTCCTGCCTGCGCAGGTTCTGGAGCAGGAATCCGCGCACGACCGGGTCGGGGACCCGCGGCGCCATCTGTTCGTCCGCCGCGGCCCTGCTCACCAGCGATCCGAGGTCGACGGCTCGCATCGCCTCGATCAGTGGAGCGAAACCGCTGTCCAGTTCGCTCGTCACCGGTGAGATGTCCACCACCATCAGGCGTTCGACGAGTTGCGGGAACCGGAGTGCGAGACGCATCGCGACCTTGCCCCCAAGGGAGTGCCCGACGACGGCGACGGGATGGCGGAACCGCCCGAACCAGGCCGCCACGGCGTCGGTCTGGTCGTCCAGCGTGAACGTCTCTGTCCAGGGGGACCGGCCGTGGTTGGGCAGGTCGAGCAGGTGACTGGTGGCAAGGTCGGAGATCCCGCGTGCGATCGTGGTCCAATTCTTCCCCTGGCCGAAGAGGCCGTGCAGGAAGACGACCTCGATGGCCCCGGCGCCGAGAGTGGATGCGTGCAGCTTCATCGGTTCAGCCGCCAGCAGTGCTTGTGCCAGTGGCGGCGCTCCTCCAGGCCGGACTCGAAGCCGAATCCGGGGCTTTCGGGCCAGGCCACCACGTGCGCCATGCCGACTGGTATCGCAATGGAGCACCCCGGACAGGTGTAGGTCTTCAGTGCGCGTTCGGCGGGCACGTCGCGGATGAGGAAGTTGCCCGCCCTCGTGGCTTGCCTGCGCGCGTGCCTGGACGAGTCAAGGGGCCGCGCCGGCCTCAGATGCTTGCTCACCCTCCGTCTGCTCGGCATCAGAAGAGCCGTTCGTGGACGTTGTCCATGCCGCGGAGCGCGTCATAGTCGATCAACTGGCAGGCGATGCCTCGGTCCGCGGCCAGCACGGCCGCCTGCGGCTTGATCAGTTGCGCAGCGAGGATTCCGCGCACCGGGGCGATCAGGGGGTCGCGGTTCATGAGGTCCAGGTACCGCGTGAGCTGCTCGACCCCGTCGATCTCCCCGCGCCGCTTGACCTCGACGGCCACATGCACCCCGTCGGGATCGCGCAGGAGGAGGTCAACGGGCCCGACAGGGGTGAAGTACTCGCGCTTCACGAGTTTGTACCCGTCGCCGAACGCGGATGGGTGCTCCGCGAGCAACGCCTGCAGGTGGGCTTCCACACCGTCCTTCTGGAGCCCGGGATCGACGCCCAGGGGATGGTCGGTGTCGAGGAACACCTCGGCGACGCTGATCATCAACGTGTCGCCATCCCTCGACCGGACCTGCCACACCTGGGTGATGCCGAGTTCCTCGGCCGCGGCGTCCTCGGGTTCCAGGACGGCCAGGGTGCACGGGGGACTCATCCAGTTCAGTGGCTTGTAGGCGCGATCGTCGGCGTGGACGGAGACCGAGCCGTCTGCCTTGACCATGATCAGCCGCTTCGCCAACGGCAGGTGGGCCGTCAGTCGTCCCGCATAGTCGACCTGACACAGGGCAATCACCAAACGCACCCGGCCAATGTACCAACTCGGAAGGTGCGCCTCAGGTTGCGTCGAGGTGCGGCAGCAGGACTTCCCGGTAGAGGAGGAGGATCGCGGCCGCGGTCGGGATGGCGATCAGGGCCCCGATGACGCCGAGCAGCGTGCCTCCGATGATCGCGGACAGGACCACCAGCACCCCCGGGACCTTGACCGTGCGCCGCATCACGTTCGGGTACAGGACGTAGCTGTCGAACTGCTGGTAGACGAGGAAGTAGATGATCGTCGCGATCCCGATGGTGGGGCTGATGGCGAAGCCGACCAGCGCGATGACGATCATGGCGAGCGAGGAGCCGACCAGTGGGATGAAACAGAACAGCGCCGTGATGAACGCCAGCGCGAGGGAGAACTCTCCAAGGCCGACGATGTTCATGAAGATGAAGGCGCTGCCCGACGCGACCCCCACGATCATGAACATGCCGGTGATGTAGCCGGAGATCCCTCGGAAGATCTCGTTGGCCAGGTACTTGGCGCGTGGCCGCCTGCTCGCGGGGGCGAGACGATAGATGCTCTCCTTGATCCCCGGAAGTGCCGCCACGAAATAGATGGTGAGCACGATCGTCATGATCACGGAGAACACCACATTGGCCAACAGCTTGCCTGCGCCCCAGATGCCGCCGAACAGGTTCTGGATCAGGGCTCCGGACACGAGGAACTCCTCGATGCGGGAGATGATCTGGTACTGCTGGTCCAACGCCGCGATCTGCGGGTTGTTGTTCAACTGGTCCATCCAGCCGGGAAGGCTCGTGGCCAGGGCCTGGATCTGCTTCGAGAAGACCGGAACGAGCGCGGTGATCCCCAGGGCCACCACTCCGAGGGCAAGCATGGTGACGATGACGACCGCGAGCGGCCGAGGGACGCGGCGTTTGGTGAGTGACTCGACTGCAGGGCTCAGGCCGAGCGCAAGGAAGAGCGACAGGACCGCGAGGATCACGATGTTCTGCACCTGCATCACCGCAGAGGCCAGGCCGATCGCGACGAGGACACCGAGTGCCCCGAAGAAGCCCATCGCGAACGGAGTGGTGCGCAGGAGTCGGTTGCCGTCCCGTTCTATGACAGGGGGCACGGGTTCCGGTCGCTCGGGCGCGTCGGAGCCGAGAATATGCCTGGCACCCTGATGTGCCTCGTCGAGCAGGCGCCTGAGCGCACCGGGGTGCTGCACAGGTCGGTCGGCCTCCTCGCCGGCGTTGTCGGGCATGGACATCGGGACTACTGCGTGGGCTTCCGCAGCGTGAGGGTCTCCTCGCTCACGACCCCGCTGCTTGCGGCCTCGGCTGCAAGCTCCTGGAGGTTGTTGAGCGCGCCGATCATTGAGACGCGACGGGCGCCGAGCGCCGCGATCTCCCGCTCCAACTGCTCGCGACGCCACGCCAGCCTCTCCTCCAGTTCGGCCTCGGCATCGGCGGCCCGCCTGCGCATGCCGGCCAGCGTCTCCTCGGCCTCCCGTGTGGCAGACACCCGGATCTCCTCGGCCGCCTCGACGGCTTCCTGCCGGAGTGTGATGGCCTCCGCCCGGGCGGCCGCCACCAGGGTTGCGGCCTCCTCACGGTTGGCCGCGCTGGCAACTGCCAGCGCATCAAGGGTCTCCTTCGAGTCCGAGACGTGCTTGGCCGCCGACTCGACGAGCCGGAGGCACTCCTCCCGCGCGGCCAGCAACGTGGTCTCGGCGTCACGAGACGCCTCGGAGCGGATCCTCTCGGCCTCCGCCGCGGCGGTCGTCGCAATCGCGTTGGCGCGTCGCTCCGCCTCGGTGATCATGGTCAGCGCACGCGTCCCTGCGTCGGAGACGATCGTCTCCGCATCGTGCCGTGCCGCGTCCAAGGCGCGCTGGCCCTCCTCGGCCTGGGCCTGCCGGAGCTTGCGCAGGCCGGCGAGGCCCCCCAGCCTGACGTCGTCGGCCTCCTTCTGTGCGGCCTCCCGCAGCGTGGCTGCCGCACGTCGACCGTCGTCGCGGATTCGGTCGGACTCGGACTCGGCCAGGCGCACCAGTTCGGCGGCCTGCGACTCAGCGGCCTCCAGGATGCCCCTGGCGTGGGCACCGAGCCGGGAGAAGTCCGTGGTGCCGACGGCCGCCCTTGCGAACTCGGCTTCACGCCTTGCCTCGCGCAACTGGACGCGCAGCTCGATGACACGTTGCTCGGTGTCGCGGACATAGGAGTCGACAGCCTGACGGTCGTATCCGAGCATGGCGTGCGGGAAGTTGCCGACCGCCGAGGCCCGGTCGTCGAACAGGTTGAGTCCCGTCTCCTCGTTGTCCTCGTGGCCGTCCAGCGGATCGCTCATGAAGCCGAGCCTACCGAATGGGCGAACTCACTCAGCTGCAGGTTCCACCAGTTCGAGGAGCACGCCGCGCGCATCCTTGGGATGGACGAAGTTAATCCGGCTGTCCGCGGTGCCGCGCTTCGGCTCGGGGTACAGGAGACGCATGCCGCGTTCGCGGAGGATCTCGGAGACCTTGTCGATGTCGGCGACGCGGTAGGCCATCTGCTGGATGCCCTGGCCGTTGCGGTCCAGGAACTTGCCGATGGCGGAGTCGGGGCGCAGGGGGGCGAGCAACTGGATCTTGGCGTTCTCCTCGCCCTGGGCACCCGTGCCCATCATGGCCTCGGCGACGCCCTGTTCCTCGTTCACTTCGCGGTGCAGTTCGCGCCAGCCGAAGACCTCGGTGTGGAACTTGATGGCCTCGTCGAGGTCGGGGACGGCGAGGCCGACATGGTCAATGCAGATGAAGAGGTCGTTGTCCATAGCAGAACACTTTCATACGGGGTGTGGGAGATGGGCGGCAGGGTCGGGTTTCCGGGATGAAGACGACCCTGCGGGTGCGGGGCTCAGCCCAGCGTCGCGTTCACGAGGGCACGGGCCTCCTCCTGCACCGCTGCGAGGTGCCCCTCGTCCTTGAGTGATTCGGCATAGATCTTGTACTTGTCCTCGGTGCCCGACGGCCGGGCTGCGAACCAGGCGCTCTCAGTGGTGACCTTGATGCCGCCGATGGCGGCGCCGTTGCCCGGAGCCTCCGTCAGGACTGCCGTGATCGGTTCCCCGGCCAGTGAGGTGGCGGTCACGTCGGATGGGCTGAGCCTGGCGAGTCGTGCCTTCTGGTCACGATTCGCATCGGCGTCGATGCGAGCGTAGAAGGACCTGCCGAACTCGGCCTCGAGGTCACGGTAGTGCTCGCTCGGCGACTTCCCGGTGACGGCCTGGATCTCGCTCGCGAGGAGCGCGAGAAGGATGCCGTCCTTGTCGGTGGTCCACGTGGAGCCGTCCCTGGCCAGGAAAGAGGCGCCCGCGGACTCCTCGCCGCCGAAGCCGATGGAGCCATCGCGCAGCCCGGGCACGAACCACTTGAAGCCGACCGGCACCTCGACCAACCTGCGGCCGAGCTTGGCCGCCACCTTGTCGATCAGAGAGGACGAGACGAGAGTCTTGCCGACGCCGGCGTCCGCGCCCCATCCGGGACGGTGTGCGAACAGGTAGCCGATGGCTACGGCGAGGTAGGCGTTGGGGTTCATCAGCCCCCAGTCGGGGGTGACGATGCCGTGCCGGTCCGAGTCGGCATCGTTCCCCGTGGCGATGTCGTACTTGGTGCGGTTCGCGATCAACGAGGCCATGGCGTTGGGCGAGGAGCAGTCCATGCGGATCTTGCCGTCGGTGTCAAGTGTCATGAACCGCCACGTCGGATCCACGCGGGGATTCACCACGTCGAGATTCATCCTGGTGGTCTCGGCGAGGTGCTGCCAGTACTGAACGGATGCGCCGCCCATGGGATCGGCCCCGATGTGGACGCCGGCGGAGGCGATGGCGTCCACATCGAGGGCGTCGGCCAGCTCGGCGCAGTAGGGCGTCCTGTAGTCGTAGCGGATCACGTCGGCGGCGGCGCGCTCGTACGGGGTCCTTGCGATCGCGGACGGGTTGCCGAGCAGTTCGTTCGCACGCTCAGCGATGACCGACGTGGCGTCGGTGTCAGCGGGTCCCCCGTGCGGCGGGTTGTACTTGAAGCCACCATCGCGGGGCGGGTTGTGCGAGGGGGTGACGACTATGCCGTCGGCGAGGCCCGCCGACCGGCCCCGGTTGTACCGGATGATGGCGCGCGACACGGCCGGCGTGGGGGTGTACTCGTCGTCCCGTTCGGCGTGGATGGTCACACCTTGTGCGTGGAGGACCTCGATGGCGGTCCGCCAGGCCGGCCCGGACAGCCCGTGGGTGTCCTTGCCTATGAACAGCGGCCCCGTGAAACCCTGGGATGCCCGGTACTCGACGATCGCCTGCGTCGTGGCGGCGATGTGTGCGTCATTGAATGCGACATCGAGGCTGGAGCCTCGGTGGCCGCTGGTCCCGAAGACGACGCGCTGATCGGGATTGGCCGGGTCGGGCCGCAGGTCGTGATACGCGGCCAGAAGTGCATCGACGTCGATGAGGTCCGCCTGGGTTGCCGGGAGCCCGGCGCGTTCGTGTGCCATGGTGCACATCCTAGGTTTGATCGGATCGGCGCGGGGGGCAAAGATGGAAGCCATGACCGACCCGAACTTCACGCGCCAGGGCGCAGTCGACCTGTCCTCCCTGTCGGCCCCCTCGCCGCAGACCGGCGCCACGTACGTCCTGCAGGCGGGCGAGGCCGAGTTCAACCAGCTTGTATCGGCCTCGAGGCAGCATCCGGTCATCGTCGAGTTCCACTCGCCCCGTGACACCGCCGGGGCGGCGGTGTCGGAGGCGCTGGCCACTCTCGTGAACGGTGCCGAGGGCCGTTACCTGCTGGCCAGGGTCGATGTGGACGCCGAACCCCGGCTCGCGCAGTCGCTTGGGGTGCAGGCGGTGCCGATGGTCGTGGCCCTCATCGGGGGGCAGCTCGCTCCGTTGTTCCAGGGCACCCGTTCGGCGCAGGAGATCTCGGCCGTTCTCGACCAGGTGGCCCAACTCGCCGTGGCAAACGGAATGACGGGCCGGGCGAAGCCGGTCGGGAGGAGCGAGGCGCCCCGGGATGGCGCGCCAGTGGCGGATCCACGATTCACGGCGGCAGATGCGGCCCTGGAGGCCGGCGACTTCGCCAGGGCCGTGGATGAGTTCGACAAGGTGCTCGCGGCCACACCGAACGACACTGAGGCCATGGCTGGCCGCGCGCAGGCCGCGCTGCTGGCCCGCAGCCTGGCGTTCGACCCGGCCGCCATCGTGCGGAACGCGGCGGCCCTCCCCGGCGACGTGTCGGCACAGCTGGACGCCGCCGATCTCGAGGTCATCCAGGGTGCCTCCGCGGAGGCCTTCGATCGCTTGCTCGGACTTGCGGGAGAACTTCCGGCCGAGGACCGGGAACCAATCCGCCTGCGCCTCCTGGAACTCTTCGAGGTGGTGGGCCGAACCGACCCGCTGGTGCTCAAGGCACGGCGTCGACTGTCCACGGTGCTGTTCGCCAGCTGAACCGCCGCTCAGAGCCCAAGGGGGTAGCCGTTCTCGGTCATGCCCAGGTACCCGTCCAACAGCAACTCGATGCGTCGCGCCGTCAGGGGAGTCACCAGGCCGCCGATCTCGTCGCGGGCGACCCAGTGCACGGCCAGGAGCTCGGGATCACGGGCCCGGAGCCCGGCTGCGACACGCTCGCGGAGGACCCCGCCGTCGAAGATGAACTCGACGGCGTCGGACCAGCCGAGTGACGGAGGCATCCAGTCGATGATCGACGCCTGCGCGAACTCATGGTCCAACCCCGTCTCCTCCAGCACCTCCCTCCGGCACCCGGCCCCCGGCGACTCGAGCCGCTCGACGACGCCCCCGGGCAGCTCCCAGTCGGCCTTGTAGCTGGTTTCGCAGAGCAGCACCGAGCCGGCCGGGTTGCGGAAGACCGCGTGCCCGATCACCCTCTTCGTCGGCAGGACGCTGTCCAGCACCTCGGAGAAGCCCAGGGGACCGTGGACGGGGTCGATGGCGAGTCTCGCATACACCAGCACGTCCTCGAACTGATCCGGTCCAACCTGCCGCGCCGCCCGGAGCCTGCCCTCGAATCGGAACCCGGAGCGCTGCACCGCACGCTTGGCCGAGGTATCGGTTGCGAGCAGGTCGACCTGGACCCGACGCAGGTTCTGCGCGACCAGCGCGTCGTCAGCGGCCAGGCCGACGGCACGCTGCAGCACCTCGGCCTCAACGACCCGTTCCTCCCAGCGGAGCCGGCCCACATCGCCCGTGACATCGATGTGGACGCGAAACTCGTTCACGACTCGGCGCTCACGACTCCGCGGCGCGTCGACGAAGCCAGATGGAACCCAGCGCGGGGACTGTCACCCGGGCCTGTGCGGGGAAGTGACCCCAGCCGGACTCCTCCGCCTCGATGCCTCCAAGGTTCCCGAACTGTCCCGACCCGTCGTAGGCCAGCGCATCGGTATTCAGGATCTCCTCCCAGCCCCCTGCCTCCGGGAGTCCGATCGAGTAGTCGCGCAACGGCTCCGGCGAGAAGTTCGTGATGCACGCCACGTGGTTGCCCTCGGAGTCGTTCCGGACCCAGCTCAAGGTGTTGTGGCCGGCATCGTCGGCGTTGATCCAGGTGAAGCCCTCCGGCGAGTTGTCCAGCTCCCAGAGAGGGGAGTTGTCACGGTAGATGCGGTTCAGGTCACGGAACAGGCGCTGCAGGCCCCCATGGCCCCAGAGATCCGACACCCACCACTCGAGGCTCACGGACTCGTTGAACTCGGGCCGCTGACCGAACTCCTGACCCATGAAGACCAGCTGCTTGCCGGGGAAGCCCCACATGTAGGAGTAGAAGGCGCGCAGCGAGGCGAACTTGCGCCAGTCGTCCTGGGGCACCTTGTTGATCATGGAACCCTTGCCGTGCACGACCTCGTCGTGGCTGATCGGCAGGATGAAGTTCTCCGAGTACTGGTAGACCATCGCGAACGTGAGCAGGTTGTGGTCGTACTGCCTGTAGACGGGGTCGAGCTGCAGGTAGCGCAGCGAATCGTTCATCCAGCCCATGTTCCACTTGAAGCCGAATCCGAGACCGCCCTCGTGGACGGGCTTCGTGACCCCGGCGAAGCTCGTGGACTCCTCCGCGATCATGACGACGCCCGGCGCGCGCTCGTACAGGTGGCGGTTGACGTAGCGGAGGAAGTCGATGGCCTCCAGGTTCTCCCTGCCGCCGTACTCGTTGGGAACCCACTCGCCCTCCTCGCGCGAGTAGTCCAGGTACAACATCGAGGCGACCGCATCGACGCGGAGGCCGTCGATGTGGAACTCGTTGACCCAGTAGAGCGCGTTGGAGATGAGGAAGCTCTTCACCTCGTTGCGGCCGTAGTTGAAGATGTATGTCCCCCAGTCCCTGTGCTCGCCCTGGCGGGGGTCGGCGTGCTCATACAGGGCAGTGCCGTCGAACTGGCCCAGCGCCCATTCATCCTTCGGGAAGTGCCCGGGGACCCAGTCCAGGATGACGCCGATGCCGGCCTGGTGGAGCCGGTCGATCAGGTACCGCAGGTCGTCAGGCTTGCCGAACCGGCTTGTCGGGGCGAAATAGCCGGTCACCTGGTAACCCCAGGACGGCTCGAATGGGTGCTCCGAGACAGGCATCAACTCGACGTGCGTGAACCCCTGCCAGGTCACGTACTCGACGAGTTCGTCCGCCAGCTCAAGGTAGGACTTGCCGCGCCGCCACCCACCGAGGTGAACCTCGTAGATGCTCATCGGCTCCGCGTGGGCACGGGAGCGGGCGCGGCGGTCCATCCACTCGTCGTCGGACCAGGCGTACCTGGAGGTGTAGACGATGCTTGCGTTCGCGGGGGCCTGCTCGCTGAACTTGGCGTACGGGTCCACCTTCTCGCGCCACACGCCGTCCGGTCCCTGGATCCTGAACTTGTACAGGGTCTCCTCGCCCAGCCCCTCGATGAAGCGGCCCCAGACGCCGGAACCCGGGATCAGGGACATGTCGTCGCCGGTCCACCAGTTGAACGGACCGACCACTTGGACGGCGCGGGCGTTCGGTGCCCAGACGGAGAACCTGACGCCCTGAATGGGTCCGCGTTCATCGTCGGTCACGGTGACCACCTGGCTTCCCAGCCTCCGCCAGGCCTCTGTGTCACCCCCGTTGTGGAAACCCTCGAAGTCCCATCCGGTCAGTCCGCCGAACTGGTCGTGTGCCATGTCAACTCTCCCTTGCGAGTCTTTCAAGAAAATCTAGCGGGACCCGGCGCCAAGTGGGGCGATTGCGGGTCTCATACACCACTTCGTACACGGCCTTGTCCAGTTCGAGAGCCGACAGGAGCCGCGAGTCGGAGGGGTCGATGTGGCCGTAGCCTTCCGTGAACGCGCCACGGCAGTCCTCGAGCCACGCGCCGCGGGCGCCGGTGTCCTCGGCGGTGGCCGCCGCATAGTCGAAGGACCGGAGCATGCCTGCCAGATCACGAAGCCCGACATCCGGGGCGCGACGCTCCGATATCGACTTCAGGGGCTCCCCCTCGAAGTCGACGTACCGCCACCCCATGGCTGTGAACAGGACCTGGCCGAGGTGACAGTCGCCGTGGATGCGCTGGGTCGCCAGGACTGTGTCCTCGAAGCCGCCGTAGACGTTCGTCACCATGTCGCGGAACCGCTCGAGCTCCGGCACCTCCACCGCGGCCGCATCGAATCGCGACAGCCAGGACGACGCCAGCGCCCCGGCGGGAACGACACCGGTCGGCAGACGCTCCGCCAGTGCGACGTGAATGGCCCGCAGGCCTTCCCCGAGAGCCCGGGCATGCGCGGTGAAGCTCCTGCCCTCTGCGGCGTGGTGGCAGGCGAGGACGTACCCGTCCCTGGGGTCGGTGAAGGCCTCCAGGAACACCGCGAGATCGGAGTCACCGTGGGTCCAGGTTCCGAACAGTTCGGCGACGGTGCCGGTGCCGGACAGTGCCTCATGGATCTCCACGTCCGGGTTGGGGCCCGCCTCGAGGCGGCGGAAGAGTTTCGCCAGTACCGCGTCACCGAAGAAGAGCGATGTGTTGGACTGCTCACCTGCATACCTCCGGCCCGGCAAGCCGGTCGGGGTGTCGCGGAGCCGATGGAAGCCGGGCTGCTGGGTGGCCAACGCAGTCAGCAGCATCGAGGAGGCCTCCGGGTCGGACGGCAACTCTCCGACACTGTACGTGCGCGACAGGATCGTCAGCTGGCACAACTCGGGCGCCCGGCTGGTGCCGACGGGACGGAACACGAGGGGGATGAAGTACCTCTCGACCTCTCCGCCGGGATAGACGACGTCGAGGAAGGCGGGCCTGATTCCGGGCCCGTGCGTCGGTTCCACGACCCAATCGAGCAGCGTGATGCCGCGGGGGCGTCCGCCGCGGGACCGGCCGGAGTACCAGCGCGCGTCCGACGCCAATCCCCAGAGGGCCGCGAGCAACGACACGCTACTGGCCGGTCACGTGGAGGATGTGCGCGGGCTGCCCGGGGTAGAGGCGCACGTAGGCGTCCCAACGCCACCAGAACTCCTGCCCCGTGAGTTCGTCACGCACCTGGAACTCGCGGTCCTGCCCGATGCCAAGCGCTGCCAGGTTGAGTTCCAGCCCGGCCTCGACGGTGTTGTCGGGGTCCAGCGAGCACACCACGAGGACGGTGTCGTCACCGTCGTGCTTCGAGAACGCGATGACCTGGTCGTTGCTCGTGGGGTGGAAGTCCACGTCACGCAACTGCTGCAGTGCCGGGTGACGCTCACGGATGGAGTTGAGTTGGCCGAGGAGCAGGTTCAGGTTGGGCTGGGAGTTGAAGTCGCGGGGCCGGTACTCGTACTTCTCCGAGTCGAGGTACTCCTCCCGACCGCGCTCGTTCGGCAGGTGCTCGAAGAGCTCAAAACCGGAGTACACGCCCCACGACGGCGACATGGTGGCTGCGAGGATCGCACGGATCGCGAAGATGGCGTGGTTGCCGCTCTGCAGGTGGAACGGGTTGATGTCGGGGGTGTTGACGAAGAAGTTCGGCCGGTAATAGGTCGAGAGGTCCCTCGACAACTCGACCAGGTACTCGGTGAGTTCCTGCTTCGTCACCCGCCAGGTGAAGTAGGTGTACGACTGCTGGAAACCCACCTTGCCGAGTGCGGCCATCATCTGCGGCCGGGTGAAGGCCTCGGCGAGGAAGATGATCTCCGGATTGGTGCGGTAGACCTCCTCCAACAGCCAGTCCCAGAACTCGACGGGCTTGGTGTGGGGATTGTCGACACGGAAGATTGTGATGCCGCGATCGATCCAGAACCGGACGATGCGCAGGACCTCCTGGTAGATGCCCTCGGGGTCGTTGTCGAAGTTGATGGGATAGATGTCCTGATACTTCTTCGGCGGGTTCTCGGCGTAGGCGATGGTGCCGTCCAGCCTGGTGGTGAACCATTCGGGGTGCTCGGTCACCCAGGGGTGATCCGGGGACGCCTGCAGCGCCAGGTCCATGGCGATCTCCAGGCCGTTAGATCTGGCCTTCTGCACGAACCTGTCGAAGGCGTCGAAGTCGCCCAGATCGGGATGCAGCGCGTCATGGCCCCCTGCGGCGGACCCGATGGCCCAGGGCGAGCCGGGGTCCTCGGGTTTGGCGTCCAGGGTGTTGTTGGGGCCCTTCTTGAAGGCCTGCCCGATGGGGTGGAAGGGAGGTACGTAGACGACGTGGAAGCCCATTGCCTTGGCCGCGTCGAGGCGTTCGTGCGAGGAGTCGAAACCTCCGGAGTGCCAGTGACCGGCATCGTCACGCCAGGCGTACTGCGAGCGGGGGAAGAACTCGTACCAGGAGGAATAGAGGGCCCGGCGGCGCTCGACCCGCACGGGGTACTCCTTGGTGGCACTGACGAGGTCCCGTGGGCCGAAGCGGGACATTGCACGCTGGATGGGGCGCGAGTCGATCAGGTCGACGAGTTCCTCCGTTGGAGTCGCCGGGTGGAGGACGTCGATCGCCGCCTGCAGGATCGTGGCGGCACTGTCGACGCCCAGGCGTCTGGCGTTCTCCACGGCCCGCCCGATCACGAAGCGGCCTTCGAGGCAGACCAGTTCGAGATCCATCCCGAGCGGCAGCTTCGCCTCCGCGGCGTGCAACCAGGTTCCCCAGGGATCCGACCAGCCCTCCACCCGGAACGTCCAGTCGCCCTCGACCGCCATCCGCACGTGCGCCTGCCAGATGTCCAGCCCTGCCGGCTCGACCTGGTGCATGTCCACCCTCCGCTGCGATCCGTCGGGGGCGGTGAGGATGGCGGACGCGTTCACGGCGTCGTGGCCCTCCCGGAACACGTTCGCCTGGATGAGGATTCGCTCGTGGGCCACTGCCTTGGCGGGATACGCGCCGTCGGCGATCACGGGTTGAACGCCGGTCACCGGGATGCGTCCGAAGCCGCCCTCGGTACGTCGGATGACGGCTGCTGGCTGGGATGTCTCGCTCACGGGCTCAGCCTAGCCGTGCTGCACTCCATCAGGCGCGAATGGGAGAACCTGTGTCGATCAGCAGGTCCTGGATCTCCTGCAACTCCAGCAGGTCCGCGGACGTCTGGGGAACGTCGGCCTGCATGACGACCACACTCTGTGCGGGCACGGTGAACTGGCCGCCCGCCTCGAGAGCCTCACCGGGGAGTTCCTCGTGAAGCACCGAGTGCCAGACCACCTGGTACCCGGACGCCCACGGCAGCCCCGGGAGCGTGATCTCGACGGGGTCGGTCCCGGAGTGGAACCAGATCAGGAACGCCTCCTCGGAATCGGAGGTGTACATGCCGAGCAGTCGCCGAGACCCGTCGTGCCAGGAACCCTCGCTCATCTGGCCGTGCTCGCCGTTCATCCAGGTCAGGTCCACCCGCTGCAGCTTCTCGCCGAACTTGTTCATGACCTCCTGGTGGTACTGGAACTCGTCGGGCCTCAGCAGTCTGTGCTCGCCGCGGAGTTTCAGGAGTGCAGAGGTGCGTTCGCGGACGCGGGACCAGGGCTCCTCGACGTCCCAGCTGACCCACGAGACCGGAGTGTCCTGACAGTAGGCATTGTTGTTGCCGCGCTGGGTGCGTCCCATCTCGTCGCCGGCAACCAGCATCGGGACACCGGCGGAAAGTGCGAGCGTGGCATGCATGTTGAGGACCTGGCGCGCCCTCACCAGGGACAGCGACCTCCTCAGTTCCTCCTTCTCGGGTTCTCCCTCCCAGCCGTGGTTCCACGAGCGATTGTGGTCGGTCCCATCGCGGTTGGCCTCGCCGTTGGCGAGGTTGTGCTTCACGTCGTAGCTGACCAGATCGCGCATCGTGAATCCGTCATGGGCCGTCACGAAGTTGACGCTCGCCTGCGGACGCCGTCCAGGCCGGTCATAGACGTCCGGGGAGCCCGAGAGTCGTGTGGCCAGTTCCCGGACGCCATGCACCGACCCGCGCCAGTAGTCGCGCACATGGTCGCGGAACCTGTCGTTCCACTCGGACCAGCGGGTCCCGAAGGCGCCAACCTGGTAGCCGTAGGGGCCGATGTCCCAGGGTTCGGCGATGAGTTTCACGTCGGCAAGCACCGGGTCGGAGTCGATGGCCTGCTTGAGGGGGTGGTTGTGGTTGACGTGGTGGTGCTCGTCGCGCAGGAGGGTCGTCGCGAGGTCGAAGCGGAAGCCGTCGACGCCCATCTCCTCGACCCAGTACCGGAGCGAATCCAGGATCAGCTGGGCAACCATCGGGTGTGATGTGTCGAGTGAGTTGCCGCAGCCCGTGACGTCGTAGTCGTCGCGCCTGTCGTTGGTGAGTCGGTAGTACTGGTGGTGGTCGATGCCGCGCATGGAGACGGTCGGGCCCTCGTGCCCACCTTCGGCCGTGTGGTTGTAGACGACGTCGAGGATCACCTCGATGTCGGCCTCGTGCAGCGCGCTGACCATGGCCTTGAACTCACGGACCTGCTGACCCATGGTGCCCGCAGTGGCGTAGAACGCGTGGGGGGCGAAGAAACCGATCGAGTTGTAGCCCCAGTAGTTGGACAGGCCGCGCTGGACCACGAACGGTTCGGACAGGAAGTGGTGGATCGGCAGGAGCTCCACCGCGGTGACGCCGAGATCCCTGAGGTACTCGACGACGCTCGGGTAGGCGAGGCCCCCGTAGCAGCCCCGGAGATGCTCGGGCACCTGCGGGTGGAGCTTGGTGAATCCACGCACGTGGAGTTCGTAGATGACCGACTCCGACAGGCTGCGCCTCCGGGCGATCGGCGTGGGGGGCGGCGTGTCGGCGATGACGACCGACAGGGGAACCGATCCGAATGAGTCCGTCGGGTCCATGGCGAAGTGGTCGCCCGGAAGGTGGTCGTGGATCGGCCCGAGGTAGTCGATGCCTCCGGTGATGGCGCGTGCGTACGGGTCGACGAGGAGCCGTTCGGGGTTGAACCGGCTGCCGGCGGCCGGGTCCCATTCTCCGTGGACGCGGTACCCGTAGCGCTGTCCGTGGCCGATGCCCGGGACCAGCACAGACCAGATGCCGTCCGGCTCAGGCTCCATGAACACCGAGGACTGCCTGTCCTGCCAGTCGACGAGCACGAGCTGCACGCGCTTGGCTCGTGGAGCCCACAATCCGAACCGGACACCGTCCCCGACGACTCTCGCGCCCAGTCGACGCGTGTCCGCGAACCTTGCTCTCATGTCTCGCTTTCCAAACAGATACGCTCCTGTACCAACCGACAGGCCAGTCTATTGTGCCCGACGTTGGGACGGCATGATCTCCAACTTCGTGGCGCGCCCTCGGCGACTATGTTTCAGGGTGTGACTGCGCCCGATGTGTACCTCGACCATGCAGCGACGTCCCCGATGCGGCGGGCGGCCATCGACGCCCTGGTCGATGCGCTGCCGCTCGTCGGAAACCCGTCCTCGCTGCACCGGGCCGGTCAGCGGGCCAGGCGGGTGCTTGAGGAGGCGAGGGAGAGGCTCGCAGCGGCGGTGGGTGCGCACCCGAGCGAGGTCGTGTTCACCTCTGGTGGCTCCGAGGCGGACAGCATCGCACTCCTCGGTGGGGTCGCGGCACGGGCCTTCGAAGGTAGGACCCGCTGTCTGGTGTCCGCCATCGAACACCCCGCAGTCCGGGGCATGGTGGACAGGGGGGGTGAGACAATCCCCGTCCTGGCCGACGGTGTCGTGGACGTGTCCGCGGGCACCTCCGGGCTCGACGAGGACGTGGCGATCTGCTCCGTCATGGCCGTCAACAACGAGACGGGCGTGGTCCAGCCGCTGACGGCGCTCCGGGACGCCGCGCATGAGGTCGGGGCGTGGTTCCACACCGACGCAGTGCAGGCGCTCGGGCACGTGCCGTTCCACTTCTCCTCGGATGGCCATGACCTGGCAACACTCACCGCGCACAAGGTCGGCGGCCCCGTGGGCATCGGGGCGCTCCTGGCCCGCCGCGAGGCCCGGCCGCGCCCGATCGGTCTTGGGGGTGGGCAGGAGCGCGAGATCCGGTCCGGGACCCAGATGGCAGCCCTGGCCGCCTCCTTCGCGGCGGCGGCCGAGGAGGCCGTGGCCGGGCTCGGTGCGGAGGGCGAGCGGCTCTCGGCACTTCGAGACGCCGTGGAACGGGTGGTCGTGGAGTGCGGTGGCCGGACCAATGGTGGCCAGGCTCCCCGCTCGCCCCACATCGTCAACGCCACCTTCCCGGGCCTGCGGGCCGATGACCTGCTGTTCCTGTTGGACCGGGCCGGGATCTACGCCTCGGTGGGGTCGGCATGCCGGGCGGGAGTCCACCAGCCGAGCGAGGTCCTGCTGGCCATGGGCCGCAGCGAGGTCGAGGCGTCGGCCAGCCTGCGCTTCTCGATGGGGCACTCGACCGGACCCCGCGACGTCGCGAGGCTGGGGGAGGCCCTGCCGGACGCCGTGGGTCGTGCCAGGGAGGCGCTTCTGCGCCGCAGTTAGGATTGGGCCCATGCGAGTGCTGGCAGCCATGTCCGGAGGGGTCGATTCCGCCGTCGCCGCGGCGCGGATGGTGGCGGCGGGCCACGAAGTCACCGGAGTCCACCTGGCGCTGTCCAGGAACCCCCAGAGCTACCGCACCGGTGCCCGTGGCTGCTGCTCGTTGGAGGACTCGCACGACGCCCGTCGCGCGGCTGACCTGCTCGACATCCCGTTCTACGTCTGGGATCTGTCCGCCGAGTTCAAGGAGCAGGTCGTCGACGACTTCGTCTCCGAATACCAGGCTGGTCGCACCCCGAACCCGTGCCTGCGCTGCAACGAGAGGATCAAGTTCGCCGCCGTCCTGGACCGCGGCGTCGCGCTCGGGTTCGACGCCATCTGCACCGGTCACTATGCCCGCATCGTGGAGGGCCGGACCGAGATCGAGTTGCACCGCGCGGCCGACCAGGCGAAGGACCAGTCCTACGTCCTGGGTGTCCTGAACCAGGCCCAACTGCGGCGTTCACTGTTCCCGTTGGCCGGAACGCCCAAGACCCAGGTGCGTCAGGAGGCGGCGGCGCTCGGCCTGTCGGTGGCGAAGAAGCCCGACTCGCACGACATCTGCTTCATCCCCGACGGTGACACGCAAGGGTTCCTCTCCGGGTACCTGGGCTCCCCGAGCGGCGACATCATCGATTCGGACGGCGTGCGTCTTGGCATCCACCACGGCAGCCACAACTTCACGGTCGGGCAGCGAAAGGGCCTCGACCTCAGGATCCCCGCCCCGGACGGCAACCCCCGATACGTGCTTCGCATCGAACCCGTGAGCAACACCGTCGTCGTCGGAAGCAGAGAGCAACTCGCCGTCTCGTCCATCAAGGGCATTCGGCCGACCTGGACGCAGCATCCAGTCGAGGGCCCTTGGCGCGGCCAGGTGCAGTACCGCGCACACGGCACCCCGCAGGACGCCACCATCTACTTTCGGGGCGGGGAGCTGTTCGTCGACCTCGACGAGCCCGCCACCGGCATCGCACCGGGACAGTCCGTGGTGACGTTCGACGGGGACCGCGTCGTCGGCTCGGCCACGATCGCCTCGGCGCACTGATGCGTACAACCGCCGCCGGGTCCCTGCCCGGCACCGACTTCCGCGGTGCGTTGGTCGCAATGGCCGAGACGTTGCCGCAGATCCTCCCGTGGCCCGAACTGCCCGCACGTGGCATCGGATCGGACATGGTCGGACGTGCGCTGGGGTTGATCCAGGGCCTTGGATTCGACCTTCAGCCTGCCGGATGGCGGATCATTCCCGGCACCAGCAGGGAACACGGCACGGCACGCGCCCGGTGGCGTTCGGACCTCGACGATGCCGAGGAGCTGCTCCAGGGCTTCGAGGGCGTGATCAAGGTCGGTCTCGCCGGCCCGTTGACGCTTGCCGCCTCCGTCGAGAGGACGACGGGGGACCGGCTCCTGGCGGACCACGGAGCGCGGCGCGAATTGGCCCAGGCGCTTGCCGAGGCCGTCCGTGTGCTTCGCTCGGACCTGGCCCGGCGGCTGCCCGGTGCGACGGTCCTCGTGCAGATCGACGAGCCTTCGCTGGTGGCCGTGGCCCGGGGCGAGGTGCCGACGGCCAGCGGCTTCTCCCGGCACCGAGCCGTTGATGCCCCCGAGTTGGCCGGGGCGCTGGTGCCGCTGGCCAATGAGGCCGTGCTGCACTGCTGTGCGCCCGGTGACTGGCTGCCCTTGGCCCGATCGGCCGGGTTCAGGGTCGTCTCCGTGGACACCCGGCTGTTCACAACCGCCCCATCCCTGGACAGGTTGGGGGAGTGGCTCGCCGAGGGCCGCGCGTTGATGGCGGGGGTGGTCGACACGTCCGAGCGCGTCGTCCGGAGTCCCGATGCACTGGTGCGGGAAGCACTGCGAGTCCTTCGCCCACTGGAGTTGGACGCGACGGTGCTCCTCGAACGAGTCGACCTCAGCACCGCCTGTGGCCTGGCCGATTGGCGGCAGCAAGACGTCGTCGGGCAACTGGACAACCTGCGTCGGGCGGCGGAGTTGGTCGCGGAACGCCTGTCCGAGCGACGTTGACGCCCCCGGTTAAGCTGGCATGGTGCGCATCTTCTCCGACCTGAATCTGAACGGACAGGCCCCGCTGCGGGCCCAGCCGGGGCTCGGCGAGTGGGGCCCGCTGCAGGTGCCCAGCACCCGTTGGAAGAAGTGGCAACGCGTGCTGGTGCCGATCGTCGCCGTCGCGCTGGCCGTCGGCGTCTTCTTCCTCGCCCGGTCGTTCTACCTGATGCTCACCGGGTAGCCGGCCCGAACCACGGAAAACTCCGGCCAGATGGCGATTCGGCGCCCCGGAGGGCGGAACCGTGATCTGTCCGGAGTATTCCGTGCGGTTGCGAAGCGTCAGGCTCGGGCGTGCTCCACGGCGTCGACGAACCAGCCGGTGATGGTGCTGGGATGCGTGATGGCGGTCCCGACGCAAACTGCCCAGGCGCCGGTTGCCATGACTGCCTTCGCCTGCTCCAGCGTGTGCACCCGACCCTCGACGACGACCGGCGCCTTGCAGGCCGCCACGACCTCGCGGGCCAACTCCAGGTCGGGGCCGTCCGTCTTCGGGCGGTCACCCGAGTAGCCGGCCAGCGTCGTGCCGATGATGTCGGCGCCCTCTGCCTCGCAGCGAATGCAGTCCGCGAGCGAGCCGCAGTCGGCCATCACCAGCACGTCGGGGTACGCCTCCTTCAGCCCGGCGACGATCTGGGCGAACGTCGAGCCGTCCGGCCGGGGCCGGCTGGTGCCGTCGATCGCGACGATGTCGGCGCCGGCCTCGGCACACGCGAGTGCATGGGAGAGGGTTGGCGTGATGTACACGCCCTCCTTCCCGTCCTTCCACAGGCCGATCAGGGGCACGTCGATGACCGGCTTGGTCGCGCGGATGTCATCGATGCCCTGCACGCGGATGGCCGCGGCGCCGCCCCGAACGCACTGCTGCGCGACCTGCGCCATGGTGTTCGGGTCACGCATCGCCTCGCCCGGGTAGGCCTGGCAGGACACCACCAGCTTCCCGCGGATGGCCTCGATCGTTGCGTTCACTTGAGCATCCCGGTACGCACCAGGACTTCGCGGACGGCGGCCACGTCGTGCTCGCTGAAGTCGCCGAGCGGGCGGGGCTGACGCGCCGAGGTGATGCGCCCGAGCAGTTGCATCGCGATCTTGAAGGCGCCGACGCCGGTGCCGTCGCCGCCGCGGCCGACAGGCTTGAAGACCATCTCGAACTCCGCGTTGAGCTGCTCCTGGAGCGCCACTGCCGAGGCCCAGTCGCCTGCGCCCGCGGCATCCCAGAGCTCGCGGTAGCGGGTGGCGTCCACGTTGGCGAAGCCGGGCACGAGGCCGTCGGCACCCGCCAGTGCGATGGCGTCGCACACCACCTCGTGGCCGGTGAACAGGAGCAGCGGCGAGCCCGCGGCCTTGTTCTGGGCGATGAGGCGGCGGAAGGACACGTCGTCGCCGGAGGAGTCCTTGACGCCCGCGATGACGCCCTCGACGCCGAGCTGGACCAGGGTCTCGGGTGCCAGCTTGACGCCGCCCAGGCGGACGGGCACGTCGTAGGCGAACACCGGCACCTCGACGGCGGCGGCGACCATGCGGAAGTGCTCGGCGATCTCGGCCTGGTTGTTCAGTGCGTAGAACGGGGCGGTGACGACGATGCCGTCGGCTCCGGCCTCGACGGCGCGGCGGGCCTGCTCGATGACGCGCGGGGCGGTCATGTCCATGCAGCCGACCAGGATCGGGAGGCGCTCGGCGTTCTTCCTGGCGATGGCCCGGATGACCTCGACGCGCTGGGCATCGGTCATGTAGGCAACCTCGCCGGTGGAG
>JBDHZH010000030.1:0-32987 GCA_039811745.1 Arachnia sp. | reverse complement strand
AGAAGAAATGGCTCGTTACACCGGCCCCATGACCAAGAAGTCCCGTCGCCTCGGCACGGACCTCGTCGGAGGCGATCAGGCTTTTGAGCGCCGCCCCTACCCGCCCGGCGTCCACGGACGTGGCCGCACGAAGGACTCCGAGTACTCGCTGCAGCTCAAGGAGAAGCAGAAGGCCCGCTTCGCCTACGGCGTGCTTGAGAAGCAGTTCCGTCGTTACTATGAGGAGGCTGACCGCCACCCCGGCAAGACCGGCGAGAAGCTGCTGCAGATCCTCGAATCGCGTCTCGACAACGTCGTGTACCGTGCCGGCTTCGCGTCGACCCGCCGCCAGGCGCGTCAGCTCGTCGTCCACGGCCACTTCCTCGTGAACGGGGAGCGTGTGAACATCCCCTCCTTCCGTGTGAAGACCCACGACATCATCGACGTCGCCGAGAAGTCGCTCAACCTGCACCCGTTCGTCATTGCGCGCGAGACGCACGGTGAGCGTTCGGTGCCTGCCTGGCTGGAGGCTCGCCCCAACCGGATGCGCATCCTCGTCCATCAGCTTCCCGTCCGCGAGCAGATCGTCGTGGACGTCCAGGAGCAGATGATCGTCGAGCTCTACTCGAAGTAGTCCATCGGGGTTCACCCCACCGGCGCTGCCGGGCCCTCGGCCCGGCAGCGTCACCTCGGTTCGAAGGTCGGGCCGGGGTTTTCGCGCCATCAGATAGCGGGTGGTGCGGGAAGGAATCACATGCTCATCGCACAGCGGCCGTCCCTCACCGAGGAGGCCATCTCCGAGTTCCGCTCCAGGTTCGTCATCGAGCCGTTGGAGCCGGGCTTCGGGTACACGCTCGGCAACTCGCTGCGTCGCACGCTGCTCTCCTCCATCCCCGGGGCCTCGGTGACGAGTGTCAAGATCGAGGGCAATCAGCACGAGTTCGCGACGCTCGAGGGTGTCGTCGAGGACGTCACCGAGATCATCCTGAACGTCAAGGGTCTCGTGCTGTCGTCCGAGGAGGACGAGCCGGTGGTCATGTACCTCCGCAAGTCCGGTGCCGGTGTCGTGACCGCGGGTGACATCCAGCCACCCGCCGGAGTCGAGATCCACAACCCCGAGCTCCAGATCGCCACTCTCAACGACAACGGCAGGCTGGAGATGGAGCTCGTCGTCGAACGCGGGCGCGGCTACGTGTCCAGCGTCCTGAACAAGGACCCGGACGCCGAGATCGGGCGCATCCCCGTCGACTCGATCTACTCGCCGGTCCTCAAGGTGACCTACAAGGTCGAGGCCACCCGTGTCGCGCAGCGCACCGACTTCGATCGGCTCATCATCGACGTCGAAACCAAGCAGTCCATGGCTCCCCGCGACGCCGTGGCGTCGGCAGGTCGCACCCTGGTCGAGCTGTTCGGCCTGGCGCGTGAGTTGAACGTGAACGCCGAGGGCATCGAGATCGGCCCGTCGCCCGTCGACGAGCAGATCGCCGAGGCGCTGAATCTGCCGGTCGAGGACCTGGACCTTTCGGTGCGCTCATACAACTGCCTCAAGCGTGAGGGCATCCACACCGTCGGGGAACTCGTCGCGCGCAGCGAGGAGGACCTCCTGGACATCCGCAACTTCGGCTCCAAGTCCATCCACGAGGTGAAGGTCACCCTCCACAACCTTGGGCTGGCGCTGCGCGACTCGGCACCGGACTTCGATCCAATGCAGGTCATCGAGCGCTACGACGAGGAGAACGAGGGCGACGACGACGGCGAGAGCTACGCGGAGACCGAGCAGTACTGAAATCCCCGAGCGCTGCTCGGAACCAAACCGAAAGAAGTGACGAGAAATGCCGAAGCCAACCAAGGGCCCCCGCCTGGGCGGTAGCCCCACCCACGAGCGCATCATCCTGCGCAACCTGGCCACCCAGCTCTTCCAGCACGGCCGCATCACCACCACCGAGACCAAGGCCCGCCGCGTGCAGCCCCTGGCAGAGAAGCTGATCACGAAGGCGAAGCGTGGTGATCTCGCGTCGCGTCGCCTCGTGCTGCAGTCGGTCACCGATCCAGGTGTCGTGCATGTGCTGTTCGCGGAGATCGCGCCCTCCCTTGAGGGCCGTGAGGGCGGCTACACCCGTATCACGAAGATCGGTCCCCGCAAGGGCGACAACGCCCCGATGGCGGTCATCGAGATCGTGACCGAGTCCGTCGAGAAGTCGCGCGCCGACCGTTCGAAGGCGCCCCGTGCGGCAGCCAAGCCCGCGTCGGCCGCCCCTGCAGCCGTGACCCCCGTCGAGGCGGAGGAGACCGTCGAGGTCGAGGAGACCGCAGAGGTCGAGGAGACCGCAGAGGTCGAGGAGACCGCAGAGGCCGAGTGAGTCCTGCGTTGAGTTGGTCGAGCAAGGGGTCCGGGATGCCGGGCCCCTTGCTCGTCTCCGACCGGGCGCCGCGCGTCGGGCCCGGTTCCTGCGGTAGAGTCCGGTCTTGCCAACTCAACTGAACGAGACGACAAGGAATCCCGATGCGACTTCACAAGACCTTCACGGCCCTGTTGGCGGTTGCCGCACTGGCACTGACCGCCTGCGGGGGCGGCACCACGACACCTTCAGCGGGAGGGACCTCCTCGTCGGATACGAGCCAGACCGCAACCGGAGGGGGCGACTCCGGAAAGGTCCTCCAGATCGGCGTGCTCCAGTACGTCACCCACACGGCCCTGGACGCGGTCACCAAGGGGTTCACGGACGAGTTGGCGGCCCGGGGCTACAAGGACGGCGAGAAGGTCAAGATCGACCTGCAGAATCCGCAGGCCGACCAGGCAACCCTGACAGCCATCGCCAACCAATTCGCGCAGGACAAGAAGGACCTCGTCCTCGGCATCGCAACCCCGGCGGCGCAGGGTCTGGCCCAAGCGGTCAAGGACGCTCCGGTCCTGTTCGCTGCCGTCACCGACCCCATCGCGGCCGACCTGGTCAAGAGTTGGGATGCGCCGGGCGGGAACGTCACTGGCGTCTCCGACATGAACCCGGTCGATGAGCAGCTGAAGCTCCTGCTGGAGATTGCCCCCGACGTCAAGAGCGTCGGCATCGTCTACTCCTCCGGGGAGGTGAACTCCGACGTGCAGGTGAAGGCCGCGGAGGACGCCGCAGCCGGGCTCGGGCTGAAGATCGAGAAGGCGGCCATCTCCAATTCTGCGGAGGTCCAGCAGGCCGCCGAGTCGCTGAAGGTGGACGCCTACTACGTTCCGACCGACAACAACGTTGTCGCAGGTCTTGAGGGGCTGATCCAGGTCGCCGAGAAGAACAAGGTGCCGGTCATCGCGTCCGATCAGGGCTCGGTCGAGCGTGGGGCCATCGCGGCCAACACGGTCAACTACGAGCAGCAGGGCAAGGATGTGGCCGATATGGCCATCAAGATCTTCGAGGGCGCCAAGCCCGCAGACCTGCCGGTGCAGGTCCAGAAGAAGTTCGACCTGAACGTCAACGAGGCGGCAGCGAAGCGGATGGGCGTCACGATCCCCGCCGCGGTGCTGGACCGCGCCGCCAAGAAGTTCTGAGCGGCCGACCCCTCGCATGATCACTGCGGCCGAGCTCGGACTCCTGTATGCCGTGATGGCTGTGGGGGTGTATCTCACCTACCGGGTGCTCGACTTCCCGGACCTGACGGTCGACGGGTCGTTCACGACGGGTGCCGCCATCTCGGCCGTGCTGATCATCGCTGGGGTCCCGGCGTGGATCGCGGTCCTCGCCGGGACCGCCGGAGGGTTCCTGGCGGGTGTGGTGACCGGTCTGCTGCATGTGTGGGGCGGAATCAATCCGCTGCTCGCCGGCATCCTGACGCAGATAGCGCTCTACTCCGTCAACCTGCGGATCATGGGCAAGGCGAACGTGCCCCTCCTGAGGCAGACGACGTTGATGTCGCCCCTGCGTGACGCCGACCTGCTCGGCACGTGGGTCTCGGTGGGGTTGTTCGCAGTCGGTGCCGCGGTTCTGGGTGTCCTCGTCTACTGGTTCCTCGGGACCAAGTACGGGGTGGCTCTGCGTGCCACGGGCGACAACGAGCTCATGGCGCGCAGCCAGGGCATCAACACCGGCACGGCGAAGATCGTCGGCCTGGCCATCTCGAACGCCCTCGTCGCCCTGTGCGGCTCGCTGATCGCGCAGTACCAGGGCTACACCGACATCTCCATGGGCATCGGCCTGATCGTCGCCGGTCTCGCGTCCGTCATCATCGGTCAGGCCATCTTCGGCATGACCGCGGTGTGGCAGGCCGTCGTCGCCGCGATGCTCGGTTCCGTGATCTACCGCTCGGTCATTCAGTTGGCCCTCGGCGCGGGGCTGGCCCCGAACGACATGAAGCTGATCAGCGCCGTCCTGGTGGTCATCGCGCTGGTCGTGCCGAAGTGGGGCGTGTTCAAGAAGCTGCGTGCCAGACGCCGTCGCACGGCCCAGGCGGGGGTGGCATGATGCTCGAACTGGACAGTGTCACCAAGCGGTTCTTCCCGCACACCAACAACGAGCGGGTCGCGTTGCGCAGCCTCAGTCTTCGCCTCGCAGAGGGGGACTTTGTCACTGTCATCGGCTCCAACGGGGCCGGCAAGTCGACGCTGCTCAACGTCATCGGCGGCCGATTCCCGGCCGACGAGGGACGTGTCGTCATCGACGGCAGGGACATGTCCCGCATGCCGGAGCACCGGCGGGCAAGGTGGGTGGCCCGGGTCTTCCAGGACCCGATGGCCGGCACCAGCCCCCACCTCACCATCGAGGAGAACCTCGCGATCGCCTTCGAGCGCGGCATGCGACGCGGGCTCGGAATGGCCGTAACCAAGACGCGGCGGGTCGTCTTCCGGGAGGCGCTGGCGACGCTGGAGTTGGGCCTTGAGAACCGGCTTGACATGCGGGTCGGCATGCTGTCCGGCGGGCAGCGGCAGGCCCTGAGCCTCCTGATGGCCACCTATCTGAAGCCGTCCATCCTCCTGCTCGACGAGCACACCGCGGCCCTCGACCCGTCCCGCGCCGAGCTGGTCCTGCGCCTCACGAAGGAGGCGGTGGAGCGGCACAACCTGACCGCCCTCATGGTCACCCACAACATGCACCAGGCCATCCAGCTGGGGAACCGGCTGATCATGATGCACGAGGGACAGATAGTCCTGGAGGTGGACGAGGAGCGGAAGAGGACGACCACACCGGAGCAGTTGCTGGCCTCGTTCAGCAAGATCAAGGGCGCCTCCCTCGACGACCGCACGCTGCTCGACTAGGGCGTCACACCAACCGATGCGTATCGCCCAACTCGCCAACTTCGTCGGCCCGACCTCCGGCGGCATGAAGGTCGTGATCGAGCAACTCGGCGCGGGCTACGTGCGTGCGGGGCATGAACGGATCTTCGTACTTCCCGGCGCGAGGGACAGCGTGGTCGAGACCGAAGCAGGCATCCTCGTCCAGGTGAGGGCGCCCAGGCTCTCTCCCCAGTACAGGATGATCGCCAAGCCCTGGCGGGCGCTGGACGTGCTGGCCAGGTTCCGGCCGGACGCGATCGAGGTCTCCGACAAGTGGACCCTGTCACCCGCGGGCAGGTGGGCGTCACGCCGGGGTGTCGGCTCGGTCCTGTTCAGCCACGAGCGTCTCTCCGACATGCTCGCGATGTGGGCCCGTCGTTCGTTCGGCGTGGAGGCCACGGTGGGTGCCCTCAACCGGCGCCTTGCGAAGGAGTTCGATGCCGTGGTCGTCACGTCCCGGTTCGCGGCGGAGGAGTTCGCCGACACCGGCGCCCGCCTGGAACTGGTGCCGTTGGGCGTCGACCTGGAGACCTTCAATCCGGCGGCAGGCGGTCCGGTGGACGACGGGGTCCTGAAGCTCTGCTACGTCGGGCGTCTGAGCCATGAGAAGAGCCCGCAGCTGGCCGTCGCAACGGCTGCCGAACTCCACCGGCGGGGCCGGCCAATCCGGATGGACGTCTACGGCACCGGGCCGGACGAGGCCGAGCTCCGTCGGATCGCGGGGGAGGCGCCCGTGGTGTTCCATGGGTTCGTGCAGGACCGAGCGCAGGTGGCCAGGGGGTTCGCCGGCGCGGACCTGTCGTTGTCCGTGTGCCCGGCGGAGACCTTCGGCCTGGCCGTCCTGGAGGCGCTCGCCTGCGGCACCCCCGTCGTCACCGCGAACCGTGGAGGGGCAAGCGAGTTGGTGGACGAATCGTCCGGGACCTCCGGTGCGCCCGATGCCGCCTCCCTCGCCGATGCGATCGAGTCCCTGGTGCCGCACCTCGGCCACGGGCTGCGCACCGCCGCCAGGAGGCGTGCCGAGCAGTTCACCTGGGCGAAGACCACCCGGCGCATGCTGGCCCTGCACGAGGAACTGGCCGACAAGGCCCCGTACGGGTCGCTGCGGGGTTTCGAGCAGCACCGGAGGTGGGGGAGATGAGGATGCGCAAGTGCTTGTGGACGTTGCTGCCCGCTGTCCTGGTGGCAGGGGCGGCGGTCGGGGCGCCGAGGCCGGTGCGACGACACGCCTCGACGCTGACCGACATCGTCGGTCGGTTGCGTGCCGGCGGTGCTGACGGTCGGGAACTGGTCGATGCCGCCATGGCCGAGGTGTGTGCCGCCTTCCCGTACGACTCGGTGTGGCACCTGTGGGAGACTCCCGCCAAGGCGTTGGCAGGCGGCAGGGGTTGGTCCCATCAGTACAACACGATCCTGCTCCGGGTCCTCCGCCTGCTCGGGTTCGAGGCGAGGCTCGTGCACGCAGCCCGCGTCCGGGGATGGCGCCGCCCGTGGTTCTTCACCAGCCACACGTGGGTGAAGGTGCGTCTGGACGGGCGCTGGGTCGACGCGTGCGCGTCCCGCCCCGGCAATCGTGTGGGGGACCTCGGTTTCCTGCCGGTGAGCGATGAGCTGCCGTATCGGGGCAGCACCCGCTACACCGTCCCGCTGGCGTTGGCCCCGTTCGTGGTGGCGGCCGTGTGGCGAGCCCGACTGGGTGGCCGAGATGTCCCTGACTGGGTCTATCACGCGCGCGGGTGAGGAACGCGACACGGCCCCGGCGACTGCCGGGGCCGTGTCGTCCGACTTCCGGCCGGTTCGGTGCGGCCGGCACTGCCCTCAGGCGAGGGCGAGCGACGCCGCCTTGGCCTTGGTGAGGCGCTCCGCGACGTCGGTCCAGTTGACCACGTTCCACCAGGCGTTGACGTAGTCGCCCTTCACGTTCTTGTACTGCAGGTAGAACGCGTGCTCCCACATGTCCAACTGCAGAAGAGCGATCTGGCCGGAGGGCAGGTTGCCCTGCTGGTCGTAGAGCTGGTTGATGTTCAGGCGCTGGCCCATCGTGTCCCAGACCAGCATCGACCAGCCCGACCCCTGGATGCCGTTCGCGCTGGCGTTGAAGTGCTTCTGGAAGGCCTCGAAGCCACCGAAGTACTCCTCGATCGCCGAGGCGAGGTCACCGTCGGGGCGTCCGCCACCGTCGGGGGACATGTTCTTCCAGAAGACGGAGTGGTTGATGTGGCCGCCGAGGTGGAACGCCAGGTCCTTCTCGAGCTTGTTGACGGCCCCGAAGTTGCCGGTGGATCGAGCCTCGGCCAGCTGGTCGAGGGCGGCGTTGGCGCCCGCCACGTAGGCGGCATGGTGCTTGCTGTGGTGCAACTCCATGATCTCCGGCGCGATGTGGGGCGCCAGTGCACCGTAGTCGTAGTCCAGATCGGGCAGGGTATAGGTCATACCGTTCTCCTCCTCGTTGTCGCGGCGGCCGCCGCACGTATGACACCCATCCTATGCACCCTCTGCGGCAGGGCGTCGCGATGACCAGCGGCCCCGGAGACTCAGGTCCGGCGGACCCGCAGGACCCTGAAGCCCTTGGCCGAGGCGACCTTCTCGGCGGCGTAGCCCTGATCGCCCAGCCAGGCCGCCAACGAGTCGGCGCCGAGGTTCTTCCCGACGACAAGCCAGGCGGTGCCTTCCGGGTGCAGCCTGGGGAGCCAGGTGAGCAGCAACCCATGGAGTGCCGTCTTTCCGATCCGGATCGGCGGATTCGACCAGATCTCGTCGTACTGGACGTCGTCGGCCACCCTGTCGGGGTGCAGGACCCGGACCCGGTCCCCGACGCCGGCGCGTTCGGCGTTGAGACGCGTCAGTTGCAGGGCTCTCTCGTTGACGTCGACCGCATCCACGGTCACGTCGGGTGAGGCCGCGGCGAGTCCGATCGCGATCGGCCCGAAACCGCAGCCGAGATCCAGCAGATGCCCGCTTGCGGGTGGATCGATCGTGCGCAGCAGCACGCCTGTGCCGAGGTCCAGGCGGGAACCGGAGAACACTCCCGAGCCGGTGGTGAACTCGTGGTCGATGCCGAAGATGGTGGCGTCGATCTCGCGGGTGGTCATGGGGGAGTCGTCGTTGGTGAAGTAGTGGCTCATTGCTGCTCCAGGGTACGGACGGCGCGGGCCTGCTGCGCGCGCTCGGCCATCAGTTCGGCCGACGGGTAGCCGACCTCCTCCAGTGTCAGGCCGAGCGCGGGCATCACGTGGATCTCGCCGTGCCTGGCCTTCGATGCCGCCACCTCGGACAGCCAGGTCAGGTCCCGGCGCCCGCCCGCCACCGCCGTCAGGGCGCCGACGAGGGAGCGGACCATGGAGTGGCAGAAGGCGTCGGCGAGCAGGTGGATCTCGATCACGCCCTTCGGGGTGATGGTGGCCGACAGCTCCCGGAGGTCGCGGATGGTGGTCGCGCCGTCACGGGCCCTGCAGAACGGTGCGAAGTCCCGGAGTCCCCGAAGCAGGACGGCGGCATCGTTCAACAGGTCGACGTCGATCCCGTGGCGCACGCGCGCCACCCAGCGCCGCTCGAGCGGGTCCGGTGCGTGCTCGGAGTCGACGACCCGATAGCAGTAGCGGCGCCAGAGTGCCGAGAAGCGTGCGTCGAAACCGTCCGGGGCGACCGCGACGCCGCGGACAACGACGTCTGCCGGCAGGGCGCGCGCCAGCCGTCTCAGCAGTGTGGTGGAGACGTCGTCGGCTCCGTCGAGGTCGAAGTGGCACACCTGACCACGGGCGTGGACGCCGGCGTCGGTCCTGCCGGCGACCACCAGGGTCGGGGGCTCGGGCAGCCGGAGCACGTTGGCGATCCCGGTCTCGAGCACCTCCTGCACCGTGCGGAGGCCGGGCTGGGCGGCCCAACCGTGGAAGTCGGTGCCGTCGTAGGCGAGGTCCAGGCGCCAGCGCATCATCGAACCTTGCGGTATGTGAGGTCGTGGACCTCGCGACCGGCGGCGAGCCCGCGGGCCTCGTACTTCGTGATGGGACGGTCGGCGAAACGGGGGGCCCAGCCGCCGTGGACATTCGCGAGACGGGGGTGCGCATCGAGCGTCTCCCGCTGCCAGATCGCGTAATCCTCCCAGTCCGTGGCCAGCCGCCAGAGCCCGCCCGGCACCAGTCGTTCGGCGACCACGTCCGAGAAGGCCGGGTTCACCAGTCGGCGTTTGTGATGGCGGGTCTTGTGCCAGGGGTCGGCGAAGAACGTCCACACCTCGGCGAGCGTGTCGGGGTCGAACAGGATCCCGAGCCCGCGCGCGCCGTCGGCGATCACGATCCGGACGTTGGTGACGCCGGCCTTGCCGATCCGGCTCAGCGTGGAGGCGACCGCGGGCTGGAAGACCTCGAACGCGATGAAGTCGACGTCGGGGCGAGCCTCTGCCATCGGCACGAGCGAGTCGCCGTTGCCGGAGCCGATCTCGACGATCCGGGGGGCGGACCTGCCGAACGCCTCGTCCCAGTCGACGCGGGCATCGTCCGCCACGGACGTCGACAGTTGGCCGGAGGGCACATCCACGACGAAGCGATCGGAGAACCGGTGCCAGGCCCTGGTCTGGGACTCGTTCATCCGGATGCTTCGACGCACGAAGCTCACGACGCCGCGTTCAGGCCTGTTGTCCCGCACTTCCACGGGTCGAGCCTAGTGGGCTGTCGCACTCAAAGTGATGGATGGGGAGCGGCGGCGTGGGGGATGCCAGGCAAGGCGGAGGAGGGAGTCGCTGCGGTGTTCATCGTCGATCGACGACAACGCAGCATGGTGCCCGCACGGCGTCGCGAGCCCAGCGATTTGGGTGCGACAGCCCACTAGCGGCAAGGGCCGTCTGATCAGATCGAGTGGAGGGGACGCTCGCCCGGGAGCAGCTCGTCGCGGTGCTTGATGTCCTTGCCGAAGGGGAAGCAGGTGACCGGGATCATCTTCAGGTTCACGACGGCGTTGATGATGCCGATGAGGGTCAGCGACTGTGCGAGTGCGGTGATGATGTGCCCGAGTGCCAGCCACCAGCCGGCGACTACGAACCAGATCGCATTGCCGACGGCGGATCCCGCGCCGGCGTTGGGCTTGGCCACGACGGCCTTGCCGAATGGCCACAGGACGTACCGTGCCATGCGGAAGGACGCGATGCCGAGTGGGATGGTGACGATGAGGATGCAGCCCAGGATTCCTGCGAGGAAGTAGAGGGCGGCCAGCCAGATGCCGCCGAAGACGAGCCAGAGGATGTTGAGGATCGCGCGCATGGTGTTCCTTCCGAGTCTTGTAGGACCGAGGCTCCATTGTACGGGGCGTACAGAATGCATCGGCTTGCATTCCCGTCCTCGATGCGTGATAGTTCAGACATCAACTACCCTGGATTGGTGGCAGGCATGCAGTTCGGAGTGTTCACCATCGGTGACATCACCCGCGACCCGACCGACGGGACCATCCGGTCGGAGAACCAGCGCATCAAGGACACGGTCGAGATCGCCAGGCACGCAGAGGCCGTCGGATTCGATGTGTTCGCAACGGGGCAGCACCACAACCCGCCGTTCGTTGCGCCTGCCAACCCGCCGGTGCTGCTCGGCTACATCGCAGCCGAGACGAAGGACCTGATCCTCTCGACTGCCACGACTCTCATCACCACGACGGACCCGGTCCGCATCGCGGAGGACTACGCATACCTCCAGCACCTGGCCGACGGGCGCCTGGACCTCACGATGGGACGCGGCAACACCGGCCCCGTCTACCCGTGGTTCGGGAAGGACATCCGACAGGGCATCCCGTTGGCAGTGGAGAACTACGAACTGCTCCACCGGCTGTGGCGTGAGGACGTCGTCGACTGGCGGGGGCACTTCCGCACCCCGCTCCAGGGCTTCACCTCCACGCCCCGCCCATTGGACGACGTGCCGCCGTTCGTATGGCACGGCTCCATCCGGTCGCCCGAGATCGCGGAACAGGCCGCCTACTACGGTGACGGCTTCTTCCACAACAACATCTTCTGGAACCTGGAGCACGTCAGGCAGATGGTGAACCTCTACCGCGACCGGTACGAGTACTACGGACATGGCAAGCGGCATCAGGCCTACGTCGCCCTCGGCGGTCAGGCCTACATGGCCGGGCGCTCCCAGGATGCCGTGAGGGAGTTCCGCCCGTACTTCGACAACGCCCCCGTGTACGGGCACGGCCCGTCCCTGGAGGACTTCAGCACCATGACGCCGCTGACCGTCGGTTCGCCGCAGCAGGTGATCGAGCGCACGCTCACCTTCCGGGACTGGGTCGGCGACTACCAACGCCAGATGTTCCTCATCGACCACGCCGGCCTGCCGCAGAGGACGGTGCTTGAGCAACTCGACATGTTCGGGTCCGAGGTGTTGCCGGTGCTGCGCCGCGAGTTCGAGGCACTGCGGCCCGCGGATGTCCCGGAGGGGCCGACGCATGAGTGGCTGGTGGCCAGGCGGGCCGGGGGAGGCGATCCGGTGCCCGGCGGCGCGGAGGGCTCACAGGCCTGGCTCGACGAGAAGGAGGACGAGGCATGAGCGACGCCTTCGCACCGGTCAACACCGATCCCTTCACCCCGGAGGCCCGCCACATCGCGGTGGTCTCGGCCGGTCTGGCCGAGCCATCCTCGACGAGGCTGCTGGCGGACCGGTTGACCGACGCGGCAACCGCCCACCTGTCCCGGGATGGGGTGGTGCCGGAGGTCCACGTCATCGAGTTGCGTCTGCTGGCGGGAGCCATCGCGGATGCGATGGTCACCAACAACAGATCGGATGAGTTGCAGGCGGCGCTCGACCACGTGGAGCAGGCCGATGGCATCGTCACGACGACGCCCACCTTCAAGGCCAGCTACTCGGGACTGTTCAAGTCATTCTGGGATCTGGTGGACGACAAGGCACTCGTGGGCGTTCCGGTGCTGCTCGGGGCGACGGGTGGCACGCAGCGCCACTCCCTGATGGTGGAATCCGCGATGCGCCCCATGTTCGCCTACCTGCGGGCCGCAACCGTCCCGCACGCAGTCTTCGCCGCCTCCGACGACTGGGGAGAGGTGGTGGGGGCGGCCGAGTCCACCCGTACCACACCGCTCGAGGAGCGCATCCTGGAGGCAGGGGAGGAGTTCGCAGTGGCAATGCACCTGCGGGCCGCCCGTCCCAGGCGGCCCGCAGGTGCGGCCAAGCCGCTCGAGGTCGTCTCCTTCAGGAGGCTCCTTCGCGGTCAGGCCCGTTGAGCGTCACTGACGCGGTTCCGGCCACAACTCCCGGGGCATCGGCTCGTAGCCGTGGAAGGTGCGGGTGAAGCTTCCGCTGCCCTGGGCGAGCCCACGAAGATCCAGCACGTAGGTCAGCAGCTCGAGCTGGGGCACGAGGGCGTCGATCACGACGTGGTGTGCGTCGTCGCTGTCGCTGCCCTGCACGCGCCCGCGCCGTCCCGAGAGGTCGGTCAGCACCGGGCCGAGGAAGGTGTCCTGGACCGTGATCCGCACGCGGTCAACCGGTTCGAGGATGCCGACGGCGCCGCCGGAGGCCGCTTCCCGCATGGCCAGTGACCCGGCCGTCTGGAACGCCATGTCGGAGGAATCCACCGAGTGCGCCTTGCCGTCCATCAGCGTGACCCGCACGTCCACGACCGGATACCCGAACCGGACGCCCTTGGCGAGCTGCGTCCGGGCTCCCTTGTCGACGGAGCCGATGAACTGGCGCGGCACCGCACCGCCGACGACCTTGTCCACGAACTCATAGCCCGCCCCGGGTGCCAGCGGCTCGACGATCACGTCGCACACTGCGTACTGGCCGTGCCCGCCGGACTGCTTGACGTGGCGTCCGGTGGCCTTGGCGCTTGCGATGAAGGTCTCGCGCAGCGGGACCTTGACCGGCTCCTCCGCCAGGTTCAGCTGGAAGCGGTCGCGCAACCGGCCGAGGATGAGGTCCTTGTGTGCCTGTCCCATGGTCCACAGGACCTGCTGGTCGGTTTCCGGGTTCCGCTCGGTGCGCACCGTGGCATCCTCCACGGCGATGCGTGCCAGGGCGGCGCCAAGCTTGTCCTCATCGGCGCGGGTCTCCGCGTGGATCGCGACGGGAAGCAGCGGCTCGGGCAGTTCCCACGGCTCCAGGAGGGCGGGCCGCGATGGGGACGAGATGGTGTCGCCGGTCTCGGCGCGCGTGAGCTTCGTGACGAGGACGATCTCACCGGCCACGGCGCGGCTCCGCGGAGCGGCCTCCAGGCCGGAAGGCACCGACATCGGGCCGATTCGCTCCACTTCGGCGTGTGTGGGATGAGCAGGATCCTCCTCGCCGGTGAACAGGGCCCGGTTGCCGGCCACATGGACCTCGTCGTCGGTGTTCAGCGAGCCCGAGTAGAGGCGGACGAGGCTGGTGCGACCGGCGTACTGGTCGCTGGTGGTGCGGATGACCTGGGCCACCAGGGGGCCGTCCGGGTCGCACTCGACGGGGGGCAGTGCGGCGCCGTTCAGGGTCGTCGCGGTCCCGACGCGGTGCGAGCCGGGGGCGGGGAATCCCTTCTCGATCCACCTCAGCAGCTCTTCCGTGCCCACGTCGCTGGTGGTGTGCGCAGGAAGGACCGGGAAGAACCTGGCGCCGATGATGGCCCGGTTCAGCACCTCGTACACCTCTGCGACGGCGATCTCCTCACCCTCGAGGTACCGCTCCATCAGGTCCTCGTCCTGGAGCTCGGTGATGATCGCCTCCAGCAGTGGCGCACGGTAGTCGGCGATGAGCGCGGACTCCTCGACCGTGGCATCCCTGGAGACGCGGGTGCCCGAGGAGTAGTCGTGGATGCGCTTGTTGAGCAGCGACAGGTTGCCGATCGAGCGCTCGGCATCCCGGATCGGCAGCAACGCCGCGACGACGCCGTCTCCGAAGGCCTCCCGGCAGGCCTCCACCATCGCGTTGAACGAGACCTGACCCCTGTCGAGTTTGGTGATGGCGATGATGCGTGGCATCTGCGCCCGCTCGCACTCCTCCCACAGCTCGGTCGTGGAGGTCTGGATCTCCTCGCCGGCCGGGATGACGAAGACAGCGGCGTCGGCTGCTCGCAGCCCCGCCCTGAGCTCGCCCACGAACTCCGGGTGGCCGGGGGTGTCCAGGAGGTTGACCTGCACGTCACGCGCCGGGATGGACGCCAGCGTCAGGGACGCCGACCGCTCCAGATCCTGCCGCTCGCCGCGGTAGCCCTTCACCCGGGCGCGGAGCAGGTGCTCGAACAGGGTCGTCTTGCCGGACCCGCCGGCGCCGACCAGGGCCACGTTCCTCACCTGCGACGGATCGGTGACCACGAATTGCGTACTCGACTTTGAGACCATGCGAAGACCCTAGTACCCCTGGGGCGCCCGAAGGGAGGCCCCCCTCTCAATCGCGTCTGCGTGTGACGCGGGCCAGGCGGAGGGCCCGTCGCCATTTTGACCGATCAGGTGATCGGACGTAGGATAGGCAGCTGTTGCGTGTCGTATGGGCCCTTCCCCTGACCGACCGGGCGTGCCCGCCGCGCAACCGCACCGTTTGCTCGCAACGTATGGAAGTTGGTCTGCGTCCGTGTCCACGTACACCCCCAAGCCAGGTGACATCACCAGGAACTGGCATGTGATCGATGCCGAAGACGTCATCCTTGGTCGTCTGGCGTCCCAGGTAGCCACGTTGCTGCGCGGCAAGCACAAGCCCACATTCGCGCCCCATGTCGACGGCGGCGACTTCGTCGTCGTCGTGAACGCCTCCAAGATCGCCCTGTCCGGCAACAAGCGCACCGACTCGATGCGCTACAGCCACTCCGGACAGCCGGGTGGCCTCAAGTCCGTCTCCATCGGCGAACTGCTGGAGAAGGATCCGCGCAAGGCGGTCGAGAAGGCGGTCTGGGGCATGTTGCCGAAGAACAAGCTGAGCCGCCAGTTGATCAGCAAGCTCAAGGTGTACTCCGGCCCGGAGCACCCGCATGCGGCGCAGCAGCCCAAGCCCTTCGAGATCACCCAGATCGCTCAGTGAGCCGAGGACCCCACATGACTGAGACCAACACCATTTCGCTCGATGACGCCGTCGGCGATGAGATCAGGCCGTTCGTGGACGAGCAGAACCGCGAGATCGCCTACCGCTCGGACGCCAACCCGGCCACGGCCGCAGGCGAATCCGCCCGCCCGGCAATCATCGCACCCGGGGCCGCGACCGGTCGGCGCAAGGAGGCCGTCGCCCGCGTTCGTATCGTCCCCGGTTCCGGCAACTGGACCATCAACGGGCGCACGCTGGACGACTACTTCCCGAACAAGGTGCACCAGCAGCTCGTCACCGACCCGTTCACCACGGCTGGCGTGGCCGGCTCCTACGACGTCATCGCGCGCATCGACGGCGGCGGCGTGACCGGCCAGGCAGGTGCGCTGCGCCTCGGTGTGGCCCGGGCACTGAACGCCGTCGACGCAGAGGCCAGCCGTCCGGCCCTGAAGAAGGCCGGCATGCTGACCCGCGACGCCCGTATCAAGGAACGCAAGAAGGCCGGCCTCAAGAAGGCGCGCAAGGCCCCGCAGTACAGCAAGCGCTGATCGCTGCAGAGAGACGCCAAGGAGGAACCCCGCCGACCCCAGGTCGGCGGGGTTCCTCATTGGCGTCCACACATTGGAGGGCAGGGCCCGGAATCGCGCATCGCGGGCGCCGCCCGTAAGGTTGGACCCATGGAACGACTCTTCGGAACCGATGGCGTGCGCGGCAGGGCGAATGCCGAGCTCACGGCTGAACTGGCCCTCGACCTGTCGGTGGCGGCGGCTCACATACTGGCCGAGGCTGGGGCATTCAACGGCCGCCGTGCCACCGCGCTCGTGGGCCGCGACCCGCGCGCCAGCGGCGAGTTCCTGGAGGCCGCCGTGGTGGCAGGGCTGGCGTCCGCCGGCGTCGATGTGATCCGCCTGCACGTGCTTCCCACCCCTGCGGTGGCGCATCTGGTGAACGAGATGGACGCTGATCTCGGTGTGATGATCTCCGCCTCGCACAACCCCATGCCGGACAACGGCATCAAGTTCTTCTCCCGTGGTGGCGTCAAGCTGGACGACGTCCTCGAGGACGCGATCGAGAGCCGGATGGGGGAGGCGTGGAACCGGCCGACCGGGGGCGACGTCGGGCGCATCACGAGCGACCGCGGAGCCGTGGAGGCCTATGTTGCACACCTTGTCGGATCCCTCGGGAGGGACGGCTCCCTTGAGGGACTCAAGGTCGTGATCGACTGCGCCAACGGTGCGGCGTTCATGACCGGCCCGGCGGCCTTCGCGGCGCAGGGCGCCGAGGTCATTGCCATGCACGCCTCGCCCGACGGCATCAACATCAACGACAACTGTGGCTCGACGCATCTCGGATCGCTGATCGCCAAGGTGCTGGAGACGGGGGCCGACCTCGGCATCGGCGTGGACGGTGACGCCGACCGCTGCCTGGCTGTGGACCACGAGGGCAATGTCGTCGACGGCGACCAGATCCTCGCGATCCTCGCCCTCGAACTGGCCGAGCGCCACCAGCTGCACGCCGACACCGTCGTCGCGACGGTGATGAGCAACCTGGGCCTGACGCAGGCGATGTCAAGGCACGGCATCAAGGTGGATCGCACCAAGGTGGGGGACCGCTACGTGCTTGAGTCCATGAATGCCAATGGGTTCGCCCTCGGTGGTGAGCAGTCCGGGCACGTGATCATCAACGAGTTCGCCAACACCGGCGACGGCGTGCTCACTGGCCTTCACCTGGCGGCTCGTATGGCGAGCACGGGCAGGACGCTCAAGGAGTTGGCCTCCGTGATGGAGGTGCTGCCCCAGGTCGTCGTGAACGTCGACAACGTGGACAAGCTCCGCGCGGGAGTCGACACCGAGGTCACCGCCGCGGTGGCGGCGGCGGCGGCTGAGCTCGGAGCTTCCGGGCGGGTGCTGCTGCGCCCGTCGGGAACGGAGCCTCTCGTGCGGGTCATGGTGGAGGCGCCGACCCAGGAACAGGCGCAGGAGATAGCGGACAGACTCGCGGGCGTGGTCAGGCGCAGGATCGGGCGCTGAGCCCGGTCAGACCTCGTCGGGCATCGTCTTGGCGTCCTGCTTGGGGATGAACACCTCGTTCAGGATCGTCAGCAGCGAGGCCGTGACGGGCACCGCGATGAGGGCCCCGAGCAGACCGAGCAGTGTGGCGCCGACCATGGCGCCGATCAGCACAAGGGAACCGGGGATGGAGACGGCCTTCGTCATGATCCGCGGGGTCATGACGTAGGCCTCCACCTGCATGTAGGCGAAGTAGACACCTGCGAAGACGAACCCGACCCAGCCGATGGTGAACAGGGCGACCACCGAGGCGATGATCCAGAACACCACGGATCCGATCATCGGGATCATGGTGATGAACAGGGCAAGCACGGCGAGCAGCGGCGCGAACGGTACCCGCATGATCGACATCAGGATCAGCGTGAACACGGCGTTGCAGGCAGAGAGCACCGCCATGCCCGAAACGTAACCGCCGACGGCCTCCGTCAGCTGATCGGTCAGCTTGGCGACCTTCGGGCGACCGTAGGCCGGTGCCAGCCGGACGACCGCAGCCTTCATACTCTGCAGCGAGGCGAGGAAGTACAGGGTCAGCACGATCACGATCATCGTCGTGGCCACGCCATTGATCAGCCCACTGCCGACTGCGAACGCGCCGCCGCCGATGGCAAGCAGGTTGGCCGGATTGGACAACCAGGCGCGCACCTGGTTCAGGACCTCGTCGTAGATGCTGCTCTGGCCACTCAGGTCGATCAGCCGGTTGAACCACGCGGAGTTCTGGATGTCGACGATGAAGCCGGGGATCGCCTTGGCCAACTCTCCGATCTGGACGACGGCGATCGGGATGATCACCGCAAGGATGATGCTTGCGATCAGCGCAAAACCGAAGAACACGACGACTATGGCGAGGCCGCGTGACATCCTGTGACGCTCCAGCCGGGCAACCAGCGGCTCCAGCGCCATGGCGATGAACAGCGCGACACCGATCGAGACCAGGACCGTCGACAATGCGACGAGGGCCCCACCGACGGAGTAGGCGAGCAGTCCGCCGAGGACCAGGAGGAACCCGAGCGCGAAGGGGTTGCGGACGGAGGTCGAGACGAGCCTGCGATGCTTGGGCCTGGTCAGAAGAGGCAGGTCCTCGTCGGGTGCATCGGCTGATCGGGTCGGGGTGGGGGCGCCGGGCTCGGTTGTCATGGCCGATATTCTAAGGTGGGTGTCGCAGCGAGCGTGGACGGTTCACAGCTTGCGGATCGCGATCGTCCCGACGGTGTGATCCGGGCCCTTGCGGAGGATCGCTGTGGCCCGGTCCTTCGTGGGTTCGATGTTCTGCCGCAGGTTGGGGCCGTTGATCGAGTCCCACACCTGACTGGCGAACTCGACAGCCTCATCGTCGCCGAGTTCGGTGAACCGCTTGAAGAAGCTGCGTTCGTCGCGGAACGCCGTCTCCCTCAGCTGCAGGAAGCGCTCAAGGAACCAGCGCTTGACGTCGGACTCGTCGGCGTCCACGAAGACCGTGAAGTCGAAGAAGTCGCTGACCGCGGCCCCGGAACGCCCGTGGGAGTCGATGCGTGCCGGCTGCAGGACGTTGAGCCCCTCCACGATGAGGATGTCGGGTTGCTCGACCACGATCCTTCTGTCGGTCATGATGTCGTAGAAGAGGTGACTGTAGACCGGTGCCTCCACTCGCGGCACACCGGATTTCACGTCGATGACGAACTGCAGGAGCGCCTTGCGGTCGTAGGACTCGGGGAAGCCCTTGCGGTCCATGATTCCCCGCGCCTCGAGTTCGGCGTTGGGGTACAGGAAGCCGTCGGTGGTGACGAGATCCACCTTGGGACGGCCGGGGGCGCGTCGCAGCAGTTCCTGCAGGAGGCGGGCTGTCGTGGACTTCCCCACGGCAACGGACCCGGCCACGCCGATGACGAACGGCGTGCGGCGCACGCGCAGCCGAAGGAACGCGTTGCTGTCTGCCGCGAGCTTGCCGGTGTTGACCATGTAGAGGTGAAGCAGCTGGGTGAGGGGGCGGTAGACCTCGTGGATGTCGTCCAGAGAGGTCGGATCACCGAGGCCGCGGAGTCGTGCCAGCGTTGCCTCGTCGAGATCGATCTCGGTGGCGTCCGCCAGGGCGGTCCATGCCCGCCGCCGCAGGACTACGTAGGGACGGGCCACTTCGGGACCTTTCGTGACGAGACGGCTTCGGGAAGCCTACCGGCAACCCGGGCGAAGGCGTGCGCTTCCGCACCCGAAAGGGCCGCGCGACCACGTGGACGACCCTCCCGCCACCGACGCACCGGGCGGCTCGAATGTCAAGTTACGCGCAATCCTCCTGTACGGTGTTCCCCGTGTGTGGAATCGTGGGGTACCTGGGTGCCCGAAATGGACTTGAGATCGTGCTCGCCGGATTGAGGCGGCTGGAGTACCGGGGATACGACTCGGCGGGTGTCGCAGTTGTGGCCGACGGCGGGATCGCCTGGCGCAAGCGGGCGGGCAGGCTGGCCAACCTCGTCGCCGCAGTCGAGGAGGAGCCGTTGCCGGCCGCCGGGATCGCCATCGGCCACACCCGTTGGGCAACGCACGGCTCCCCCACGGATGCCAACTCCCATCCGCACGTGGCCGGACGCATCGCAGTCGTCCACAACGGGATCATCGAGAACCACGGGACCCTCCGGGCCGAGTTGGAGGGCGGGGGGGCTGTGTTCGCCTCCGAGACCGACAGCGAGGTCGCGGCACACCTGCTGGCCCGCGAGGTCGAGGCGGGTGCGGACGTCCTTGCCGCCATGCGCAGCGTCGTCGCGAGGCTGGAGGGTGCGTTCACCCTGGTCGCCATCGATGGCGCCGACCCCGACCGCATCGTGGCTGCGCGTCGGAACTCCCCGCTCGTGGTAGGCATCGGGGACGGCGAGTACTTCCTCGGGTCGGACGTCGCCGCCTTCATCGAGCACACGCGGGAAGCCATCGAACTCGGCCAGGACCAGATCGTCGAGGTCACCCGCGAGGGCGTCGACGTGACGACCTTCGAGGGTGACCCTGCGGTGACCAAGGCGTTCACGGTGGACTGGGATCTTGCGGCTGCCGAGAAGCAGGGCTTCGACTGGTTCATGCGCAAGGAGATCTTCGAGCAGCCCAAGGCTGTCTCCGACACCCTGCTCGGCCGGCTCAACGATCGCGGCGAACTGGTCCTCGACGAGTTGCGCATCTCGCCGGAGCTCCTTCGGCGTGTGAACAAGATCGTCATCGTCGCCTGCGGCACGGCCTTCTACGCCGGCCTGGTCGCGAAGTACGCCATCGAGCACTGGACGCGCATACCGTGCGAGGTCGAGGTGGCCAGCGAGTTCCGCTACCGCGACCCGATCATCGACCCCATGACGCTGGTCGTCACCATCTCCCAGTCCGGCGAGACCGCCGACACCCTCATGGCCATCCGCTACGCACGGGAGCAGGGTGCCCGTGTCATCGCGATCTGCAACACCAACGGCGCCACCATCCCGCGGGAGTCGGACGCCGTCATCTACACCCATGCGGGGCCGGAGATCGGTGTCGCATCCACCAAGGGATTCACCACCCAGCTCGTGGCCTGCTATCTGCTCGGCCTCTACCTGGCGCAGGTGCGCGGCATGAAGTACGGCGACGAGGTCGCGGCGATCCTGGCCGAACTGGAGCGGATGCCCGAGGCCATCCAGGACCTGCTCGACCGGCGGGAGGTCGTCTATGGCCTCGCGAAGGAGCTGAGGGACGCGACGTCGGTGCTGTTCCTCGGCCGCCACGTCGGCTACCCGGTGGCGCTCGAGGGGGCCCTGAAGCTGAAGGAGCTCGCCTACATCCACGCAGAGGGGTTCGCGGCGGGCGAGTTGAAGCATGGCCCGATCGCGCTCGTCTCGCCGGGGTTGCCGATGTTCATCGTCGTGCCGCCCAAGGGGCGCGACCAGCTGAGGGACAAGGTCATCTCCAACATCGCCGAGGTCCAGGCGCGCGGCGCCAAGACGATAGTGCTTGCGGCAGCCGACGACGTCGAGGCAAGGGAGCATGCCGACGTCTTCATCGAACTGCCGAAGTTCTCGACCCTGCTGCAGCCGCTGCCGGCCATCGTTCCCCTGCAGCTGTTCGCCTGTGAACTCGCCACCCTGAAGGGGCATGACGTCGACCAGCCCAGGAACCTGGCCAAGTCCGTGACCGTCGAGTGAGGTGACCGGGCCCAACGGTTAGGCTGACCGCATGATCGTCGGGGTTGGCACTGACCTGTGCGTCGTGGAGCGCTTCGAGGCCATGCTCGAACGCCGTCCCGGCCTCCGGGAACGCCTGCTGACCCCGGCGGAGCGCTCCCTGTCGATCCAGTCGCAGGCCGCGAGGTTCGCGGCGAAGGAGGCATTCGCCAAGGCCCTCGGCTCTCCCGGGGGCATGAAGTGGCTGGACTGCGAGGTCAGCAGTTCGGATGCGGGTCAGCCGCACTTCCTCATCGCGGGGACCGTGGCGGCGCGTGTGGCCGAGTTGGGCATCAGCAGGGTTCACCTCTCCATCTCCCACGACGGCGGGTTCGCCACGGCGCTGGTGGTCTGCGAGGCCTGAGCGCCTTCGCCGGGCGACCGGGGGTGATTGACTGGCGCCATGCAGCAGATCACCACTGAGGACGTGGCCAGCTGGTGGCCGTTCCCGGATGAGTCGAGCGACAAGTATGGTCGCGGTGTCGTCGGACTGGACACGGGGTCCGCGCAGTACCCGGGCGCTGCCCTGCTCGGGTGCACCGGTGCACTGCATGCCGGCGCCGGGATGGTGCGGTACACGGGCCCGGCGGCGCACGGCCTGATCCTGACGAGGTTCCCCAGCGTCGTCGTCGCAGCCGGGCGTGTGCAGTCTCTGGTGGTGGGCTCTGGCTGGGGGGAACGTGACCGTGAGGCCCGGTTCGCCGCCGCCCTGCGGCAGGCCGTACCACTGGTGATCGACGCGGACGCACTGGCGCTGCTGCCCGCGGACCTCCCCGCGGGTTCCCTGCTCACGCCGCATGCGGGTGAACTGGCGCGCCTGCTCGGTGTCAGCAGGGCCGGGGTCGTCGCGGACCCGGTGCGGCACGCCGCCCTCGCAGCCCGCCGGTTCGGCGCGACGGTGCTCCTGAAGGGGGGCACCCAGTACGTCGTCACGCCCGGGGGCGATGTCTCGCTGCCTGTGCGGGGCCCGGCATGGACTGCGCAGGCGGGCTCGGGCGACGTGCTCGCCGGGGCCTGCGGGGCACTGCTCGCGACCGGCTGCGATGCTCGTACCGCTGCGCTCCTCGCGGCCTCGCTCCAGGCGATGGCCGCGGTGGCATTCCCCGGCCCATACCCGCCGGATCGTCTCGCCGAGCGATTCGCGGATGTCCTCGGCTCAATGCCCGGAGGGTTCTAGGGTGGAGTGATGAGTACAGCGCGCGCGGTCGTCGTCAGCAGGCCGGGGGACCGGTCCGTCCTGGAGGTACGGGAGGTCGAGGTGTCCGGGCCCGGGCCGGGCGAGGTGCAGGTCGAGTTGGCAGCCGCCGGCGTGAATTTCATCGACGTCTACCAGCGGCAGGGCATCTACCCCTGCCCCACGCCCTTCGTGCTCGGTCAGGAGGGGGTCGGGCGTGTGGTGGCAGTCGGCGACGGCGTGACCAGGGCCGCGGTGGGGGACACCGTCGCCTGGTGCCAGCCCGGCGGCAGCCAGAGCTCCTTGGTCAACCGGAGTGAGAACCAGATCGTGCGTGTGCCGGAGGATCTGGATCCCCGGCTTGCCGCGGCGGCCATGATGCAGGGATTGACCGCGCACTACCTGATCACCTCGACCCACGAGGTGCGAGCCGGGGAGGTGGTTCTGGTCCATGCCGCGGCCGGAGGTGTCGGACAGTTGCTCGTCCAGCTCATCGTGGCCAGGGGGGCCAAGGTGATCGCCACGGCGGGCTCCCCGGCGAAGCTTGCCCTCGCGCGCGCACTGGGCGCCGAACACACGATCGACTACTCGACGGCCGGCGACCTTGCTGCCGAGGTGCGTGCCGCCGCGGGCCGGGGCGTCGACGTCGTCTACGACGGCGTCGGCAGGGCGACCTTCGACGCCTCCCTCGCGTCGCTGCGGCCGCGCGGCATGCTTGTGCTGTTCGGGGCGTCGAGCGGTCAGGTGCCGCCCTTCGACCTGCAACGGCTCAACTCGGGGGGCTCCCTGTACGTCACCCGCCCGACCATCGGCCACCATGTGGCGGACGCCGCCGAATTGGATGAGCGGGCGACCGACCTGTTCCGGTGGCTGCGGGAGGGCACCCTGCGTGTCAGGATCGCCGGCGAGTACCCATTCGATCGAGCGGCCGACGCCTACGAGGTGCTGGAGGGCCGGGGGAGCACGGGCAAGTTGCTCCTGCTGCCCTGAACATGCCTGTAGTGGTCCAGCAACTCGGCGCACAGATTGGGCCAGGAACGGTCGAGGGTGGATTCCCTGGCTGCCCGCCCGAACGCCAGGCGACGCCCATCGTCGGAGAGAAGTCCGACGACGTGGGCGCGCATGGCCGACAGGTCGCCGGGGGCGAACAGATGCCCCGTGCGTCCCTCCTGCACCAGGTCGATCGGTCCACCCCGGCGCGGAGCCACGACCGAGAGGGCGGAGGCCTTTGCCTCCTGGATGGACTGGCAGAAGGTCTCCAGTTCCCCGGTGTGGACGAACAGGTCCAGGGTGGCCAGCGTCCTGGGAAGCTCCTCACCGCCAAGGTGGCCCGTGAAGTGCGCGGACGGCAGCAACTGTTCCAGGTCCGCCCGGTTGGGGCCGTCCCCGATGATGACAAGCCGGGTGCCGGGCAGGTCGGCAAGCACCGCGAGGTCCTCCACCTGCTTCTCGCTCGCCAGCCTCCCCATGAAACCGATGAGCCGCTCGCCGTTCGGGGCCAGCTGGGCGTGCAGGGCGGCCGAGCGCTTGGCGGGGGAGAACCGCTCGGAGTCCACGCCTCGGCCCCACACGCCGACCCGGGGAATGCCCTGACTGCGGAGCTGGTCCCGCGCGAAGGTCGATGGTGCCAGGCTCAGCGTCGCGAGGCCGTGGAGGCGGCGCAGCCTGCGCCACATCACCGGCTCAAGCTGCGGGAAGCCGTACCTGGCAACGTACGATGGAATCTCCGTCTGGTAGATGGCCACGGTGGGCACCCTCAGTCGTGAGGCGGCCTGGACGCCCTTGTAACCCAGCACGAATGGTGCGGCAAGATGCACGACGTCGGGCTGGAAGTCGGCCAGCATCCGTCCCATCGATGAAGTGGAGACACTCGCCACTCGCACGACGTCGTACCCCGGCAGTCCGATCGAAGGCACCGTGACCACCGGATGGCCCAGATACTCGGCGGGGGTCTGGCCGCGATCCGCGGGGGCGATCACCATGGCCTCGTGGCCGAGCGTGCGCAGGTGCTCCAGCACACGCAGGACGGAGTTGGTCACCCCGTTGATCTGCGGCAGGAAGGATTCGGCGACAATCGCGACTCGCACGCCGTCGAGTCTATAAGGGAGCGCGTCGCGTTTTGGCAGGGCAGGGCGAAGGGGTAAGATCACGTGGTCGGCCGTTCAGGTCGACGCGAATCCGTCTGGCTCGGTTTCGACCTCTACAGGAGCGGAAGCATGTCCGCCCAGCCAGCACCACCGAGGGCCACTCCCATGAGCCTGCCCTCGCCGGCCGTCTTGTGTACCGGAGATCCATGATGTGACGAGACGCGCCGTGCCCGACGCGAACATGCCGTCGGGCCCGTCTCGACACCCGTTAAGGATGCAACATGGCCATGCCCCCCAAGAAGGGCCCCAAGTCACACAAGGCCGACGGAACGCCGAAGAAGCGCTGGAGCGCATCAGAGCGCGCCGAACGCGGCCATGCGCCGCGAAGCCGCGGCGGCCAGGATCGCGACGACCGGCGCGATTCGCGGCAGGGCGGTTACCGGGACGATCGCAGGAGCGATCGCGGCGATGACCGCCGGGGTGGTTACGGTGAAGACCGCAGGAACGACCGCGGCGGTTACCGGGATGATCGCAGGAGCGATCGCGGCGATGACCGTCGCGGTGGTTACCGGGATGACCGTCGGGACGATCGCCGGGATGACAGTCAGGGCGGTTTCCGGAACGGTCGCGGCGATGACCGTCGCGGTGGTTACCGTGACGACCGCAGGGATGACCGGCAGGGCGGTTACCGGGACGATCGCCGGGATGACAGGCAGGGCGGTTACCGGCAGGGCGGTTTCCGGGATGATCGCAGGAACGACCGCGGTGATGACCGCCGCGGCGGCTACCGGGACGAACGCCGTGGCGGCTACCGGGATGACCGCAGGGATGACCGTCGTGGTGGTTACCGTGATGACCGCCGTGACAACCGGGACGACGACCGTCGTGGCGGGTACCGTGACGACCGGCCGCGCCGCCACTACATCGACGGCGGGGACGGTGGCGAGCGCCGCGGCCCGTCGCGTGACTTCCACGAGGCGCACCCGCGCAGGCCGCGGAACCACGAGCGGGGCTCGGATCGCGGTTTCGAGCATCTCGAGCAGGGCCCCGACCAGATGAGCTGGGAGGCGGCCGAGGCGCTGGACCTCCAGGTCAGTGAGGCGGACCAGGCTTCGGACTTCGCCGCGCTTGGGGTCGCACTGCCGATGGTCGCCGCGCTCGCCTCGAAGGGAATCACGGAGCCGTTCCCGATCCAGGCAGCCACCATTGCCGACGCAATCGCCGGGCGTGACGTGCTGGGGCGCGCCAGGACCGGCTCGGGCAAGACCCTGGCCTTCGGCCTCCCGCTGCTGACCCACCTGTCCCGGACCGAGGCCGTCGGCAGCCCCCGCGCCATGATCCTCACGCCCACGCGAGAGCTGGCCCTGCAGATCGCGGACAACCTCTCCCCTCTGGCCGCGGCGGTCGGCCTGGACCTGTTCCTCATCGCGGGAGGCATGTCGTACGGTCCCCAGATCCGCGCATTCGAGCGCGGCGTCGACGTCCTTGTCGCGACGCCCGGACGCCTCATCGACCTCCTTGAGCAGGGTGCCGCCGATCTCTCGCAGGTGCAGGTGACCGTGCTCGACGAGGCGGACCACATGAGCGACCTCGGGTTCCTTCCCGATGTGCAGACCCTGCTCGACGCCACGCCGGCCGACAGCCAGAGGCTGTTGTTCTCCGCCACCCTCGACGGTGCTGTCGATAGGCTCGTGCGCAAGTACCTGCACGATGCCGTGACGCACGAGGTCGACTCGGGGCAGGCGTCGATCTCGACCATGACGCACCACTTCCTGGACCTGGCACCGCACCACAAGAACGCCATCACGGCCGAGATCGCGAACCGGGACGGCAAGACGCTCATCTTCGCCCGCACGCAGATGGGGGCCGACCGCATCGCCCTGCAGCTCCGCGAGGCCGGTGTCCTCGCCGGTGCGCTGCACGGCGGGCTGACGCAGGGCGCCCGGGCCCGGGTTCTCCGTGCCTACAAGGAGGACGAACTGCGGGTGCTGGTCGCCACCGACGTCGCCGCCCGTGGAATCCACGTCGACGACGTGACCCTCGTGCTGCAGGTCGATCCGCCCATGGGGCCGAAGGACTACCTGCACCGCGCGGGACGCACCGCCCGGGCCGGGGAGAGCGGCGCAGTCGTCAGCATCGTGCTCCCGCACCAGCGCAAGCAGGTCCGGCGCATCGCAGGGCAGGCAGGCGTCCACGTCGCACCGCTCCAGGTGGTCCCGGGCAGCCCCGAGCTGCGTGAGGCGACTGGGGCCAGGCCCCCGTCGGGCACCCCCATCGCGGAGGAGGACTACCTCGCGATCATCGCGCCGAAGCCGCAGCAGAAGCGCCGGCCCAAGCATGTCGCCCAAGGCGGCGGGCGAGGCGGGCAGCGGAGGCAGGGACGGCGTCGGGACAACTGGTGATCGGCTACTAGACTCAGTGTCGCAATGACCGATTCACCGTCACTCCGCCTCGCGACTCCGGACGATGCGGCCCGCATGCTGCACGTCATCCGGTCGGCCTTCGCCGCACGTCGCCCCGTTGACCCCCCGGCCGACGCGCTGAGCGACGACGTCGCGGATGTCCGGCAGGCACTGGAGGAGGGGCGTGGGATCTGCGCGGAGTTGGATGGGGACATCGTCGCCTGCCTGCTCATCGCGGTCCACGGCAGCGTCGCAACCCTGCGCCGTGTGAGCGTGCTCCCCGAACACGCGGGGGGCGGCCTCGCGACTGCACTGGTGGAGGCGGCCATCTCAGTCACGGCGGACATGGGCCTGGCCGCGGTCGAGCTCCTGGCCCGGAGGGAGTTCCCGGAACTGTTCGCGTGGTGGCAGCACCACGGCTTCCATGTGCTCCGTGAGACCGAGGCCGGTTTCATCCTGGGCCGGCGGCTGCCCGTGCTGCTCGACGTGCCCACGGCGTCCGACATGCATGACCTTGGTCGCCGTCTGGCCGCTCTGCTGACCGGCGGCGACGTCATCATCGCCTCGGGGGACCTCGGTGCGGGAAAGACGACCCTCGCGCAGGGCATCGGCGAGGGGCTGCGGGTTGCCGGCCCCGTGATCTCGCCCACGTTCGTGATCTCCAGGGTCCATGCCTCCCAGGTGGGCGGGCCGGCCTTCGTCCACGTCGACGCCTACCGGTTGGGCGACGCCGCGGAGCTCGCCGACATCGACCTTGACGAGTCCCTGGCCGACGCCGTGACCATGGTGGAGTGGGGTGCCGGCAAGGCGGAGTTCCTGTCACACCAGCGGCTTGAGATCACCATCGAGCGCGGGCCCGGTGGGGATGACCGCATCGTCCTGCTGGAGGGTGTCGGCCCACGCTGGGCCGGGGCGCTGGAGGAACTGAGGAGGCACGCATGACCGTGACGCTGGCGATCGACACATCGTTCCATGTGGCCTGCGGCCTCGCGAGCGACGGCGCGCCCGCAGGCAGCGTCGTGGTTGCGGACACGCGGGCCCACGGTGAACGGCTCATGCCTGCGATCATGGAGTTGCTCGACGCCCGGGGGGTGGAGCCGACCGACATCGACGAGTTCGTGGTCGGCATGGGGCCCGGTCCGTTCACGGGCCTGCGGGTCGGCGTGGCCGCGGCCCGGACGCTGGCCGCGCTGGCGGGCCGGCGGGCGCATGGGGTGTGCTCGTTGGACGCCTACGCCCTTCAGTGGCAGGCCGACGGCGGCGCGTCCGGCGACTTCGTGGTGGCTGCCGACGCCCGGCGCAAGGAGCTCTACTGGGCCCTCTACCGCGACGGTGCCCGACAGGGCGACCCTCGCGTCAGCGATCCGCGCGCACTGCCCGCGCTCCCCGTCGTCGGTGCCGTGCCAATGGAGTACAGGCAACTGGTGGACTGGGTCCCGGGCGGCCCGACCGAACTTGATCCCGCGATTCTGGCCGCGCGCTGGCGGGAACTGGCTCCGGCCGGCGACGAGCCCTACTACCTGCGCCCCGCGGACGCCACAGTCGGGGGCCCGCCGAAGTCGGCCCTGCCCAGGCTGAGGGCGCGATGAGCATCCAGCGAGCCCATCTGGCGGATCTGCCCGACATCCTTTCCCTCGAGGCATTCTTCGGCGAGCACGAGCGCTGGACCCGGGCCATGTGGTCCGCCGAGTTCGGTTGGCCGGACCGCCGCGTCATCGTGGTCCGCGAGGACGCCGACATCGTGGGGGCGGCCACGTTCCAGCTGATGGGGGATGTCGCGGACCTGCACCGGATCGTCGTCCACTCAACCCATCAGCGGCGCGGACTCGCCAGCGCGATGCTGGCCGACGGTATCGGCTGGGCCAGGTGCTGCGGAGCCGAGCGAGTCCTGCTCGAAGTGCGCGCGGACAATGCCCCGGCCATTGCGCTGTACGTGAAGCATGGCTTCGCCGTCATCGCCGAACGGCACGACTACTACGCCCCCGGTTCCGACGCGTTGGTTCTGGAACTGTCACTCAAGGAGGAGACCAAGTGACCGGCCCGCTCATCATCGGCATCGAGTCCTCCTGCGACGAGACCGGTGTGGGTATCGTCCGCGACCGTGAACTGCTCGCGAATGAGGTGGCCAGCTCCGTCGACCTGCACGTTCGGTTCGGGGGTGTAGTGCCGGAGGTCGCGAGCCGAGCCCACCTATCAGCCATCGTCCCGACGCTGCAGCGTGCCGTAGAGAAGGCCGACGTCGACCTGTCGGAAGTCGACGCGGTGGCTGTCACCGCCGGCCCCGGCCTGGTCGGTGCCCTGCTGGTGGGCATCTCGGCTGCGAAGGCGTTGGCCGCGTGGCTGCACAAGCCCCTCTACGGAGTCAACCACCTCGTGGGTCACGTCGCGGTGGACCTGCTCGACCACGGCGAGCTGCCGATGCCGAGCACCGCTCTCCTGGTCTCCGGCGGTCACACGTCCCTGTTGCACGTGTCCGACATCGCCAGGGACATCACCGAGATCGGCGCCACGATCGACGACGCCGCCGGCGAGGCATACGACAAGGTGGCACGCCTGCTTGGTCTTGCCTACCCCGGTGGGCCGGTCATCGACAGGCTCGCCGCCGACGGCGACCCGACCGCAATCCGGTTCCCGCGTGGCCTCACGGCCAGGCACGACCTGGAGCGGCACCGTTTCGATTTCAGCTTCTCCGGGCTCAAGACGGCCGTTGCCCGCTGGGTCGAGCAAAGACGCCTGGATGGGCTCGACGTGCCGGTGGCGGACGTGTGTGCGAGCTTCCAGGAGGCAGTCTGCGACGTCCTCACCGCGAAGGCGATCGACGCCGCACGCCACTTCGGCACCGACACGATCCTCCTGGGCGGGGGAGTGGCGGCCAACTCCAGGCTTCGCAGCCTCATGGAGGAGCGTGCCGCGGCGGTCGGGGTCGAACTGCGCCGCCCGCGCCCGGCGCTCTGCACAGACAACGGCGCCATGATCTCCGCGGTCGGCTCGGAGGTGGTGCGGGCCGGCCTGCCGCCTTCCGGTCTCGGCTTCAGCGCCCACTCCGGCCTGCCGGTGTCCACGATCGTGGTCTAGTTCGATGGCTCCTCACGCCCCATGAGCCTGTCGATCGCCCGGCGGTCGCGCTTCGTCGGGCGCCCCGCGCCGCGGTCACGTCGCCCGACCGGCGTGGAGAGGTGGGCGGGCCGCGGGACCGAGTGGTCCTTGTAGGCCTCGACCGCGATCCTCGGCCCCACGCGCTTGGCGAGGAGCTCGACGACCTCGTACTCTCGCACCCATCCCGGTTCCTTCACGGTGATGCGGTCTCCCGGCTTGAGCGTCCTTGCCGGCTTCACTGGCTCTCCGTTGAGGCGGACGTGCCCGCCCCGGACGGCCTCCGTGGCCGAGGAGCGCGTCTTGAACAGCCGAACCGACCACAGCCACACGTCGAGTCTGGTCATCGCGCCTCCCGTGCACAGGTTAGCCCCTCTCGCCCGACACCCGTTCTGGCAACTATCGGCTACATGTTTGGTATGCACTCCGTGCGGACGCCATGGATTCCATGGTGTCCGAGCACCGGGCGGGGTCTGCGACTGAGTGTGGGAAAGACCGCGTCGATCTGGATGGTGTCAACTATTGGCCACACTCTCGATGTGGTTGCGTGCTGCCGTGTCGTTCGGTCGGACAAGGCCGTTGCATTTGCCCCGGAGCGATGATAACAAAGGTTGTCGCTGTAATTGTAGGCATCTTTCTTGTTCGTTTCGTAAATGGACTTGCACGCCCTGTCGTTGATGCGCAAATGCTGTGTGAGCAGGGATGATGCCGTCTTCACCGCAGGGACGACGGGATGTGAATCATTCTGTAAATACTGTTCATGGTTCGATCTCCGGCCCCGGGCATGCGGTTTCCGGGGTCGGGCGCCTCGGTCTTTCATGCGTTGAACTGTGGAGACACTTCTGGAATCCCGGGGCCTCCACGAGTGGAAGGTCCGGGATGTTAGAGTGGTGACGCGGTCGGAATGAACTATCGTCGCGCCGGCAGGCGCTTCACTTGCGTTTCCGGGGGGAGCACTCAATGGTTGAGTCGTATTGGTTGGGAATTGATGTCGGGACGGTGAGGGTCGCGGCGGCGTCCGCTCGGCGGACCCTGGACGACAGCGTGGTCGTCACCCAGGTACCCCTGGGGCATCGCAACGATCATGCACCGGCCGTGGCCTTCGTCACGCCACAGGGCGACCTGCTGTTCGGCGACACGGCCGACCGACGTGGGCAGAGCGAACCAGAGCATCTGATTCGCGAATTCACTCGCAGCGTGGGAGACGAGGTACCCCTGTCCGTCGGCGGTCACAGCCTCGACGCCTCCGATGTGCTCGCGCGCATGATCGAGTTCGTCATCTCGGCGGCCACCGAGTCGGAGGGAGAACGGCCGGCGGGTGTCACGGTCACCCACCCCACAGCATGGGGTCCGCACCGAGTTGGGCTGTTGCGCCGCAGCCTCGACGAAGTGGGTCTCGACGACGTGGGACTCATGACCGAGTCGGAGGCGGCCGCGCGCAACTACGAGGCGACCCATCCCCTGGAGGCCGGCCGTTGCGTGGTCACCTACGACCTCGGCGGCACGTCCTTCCACGCTGGGCTGACGAGCAAGCGGGCGGACGGCTCGCTTGCGCCCGTCGGTCAGCGCTTCGATATGGACAACCTCGGTGGCGCCGACCTCGACGACCTTGTGTTCAGGCATGTCCTCGTGAGTTGCGGCCTGGCGTCCACTGATCTGGTGGGGGAGGATGCGAAGGACGCACTGTTGCGACTCCGTCGGGAGTGCGTGGAGGCGAAGGAGGCGCTGTCCTTCGACACAGAGGTCACCATTCCAGTCCTGTTGCCGCAGCGCTCGACGAAGGTCCGGCTCACCCGCTCCGAGTTCGAGGCGATGATCGACCCGTACCTGGAACGGACGATTGGGGCCGTCGATGACGCGATCGACAGCGCAGGTGTCGCTGTTGCCGATGTCGATGCCATCGTGCTCGTTGGTGGCTCGGCGCGGATCCCGAGGGTGGCACAGCGCCTCTCCGAGATGTTCGATCGCCCGATTGTGGTCGACCAGGACCCCAAGGCATCAAGCGCCATGGGGGCTGCGCGGGGGGCCTTGGCTTCCCATGGGCCTGTGGTGCGGGCTGGGACATCCGCCCTCGCGGTTGCAGCCGTTGACGCTGCGCACCCCGGGGAACTCGCACGTGTGGACGAGACAGACGACGACACCGCGATCCTGGCCATGCGTGACGACGGAGTCCCCGGCGTCACGCCACGCGGAAAGTGGTGGGCAGGCGTCGCCCTCGCAACCCTGACGGTGTCCGGCCTGGTGCTGATCAGCGGAACGCTCCTGAGCGAGTTCGGGGCAGATGACGAGAATGTCTCCCCAAAGGCAGCGGCGGTGCAGACGCCCACCGCGGAAGGACCGGCCGCCACCTCGGGGTCTCCAGAGACGCCCCCCGCCCCTGAAGCCGCCCCGACGACGCCTGCGGCCGTCGTCCCCGAACCAGTGTCGGGCGTCTCCCACATGCAGCCGACAGCGGGACGAGAGACGGTCAGGAGTTACGTCACCACCGAGTCGTACACCACCGTCACGGCCACGCCTGCGGCCAGCCAGCGCCCGTCCAACACCCCACCCGGGCAGACGACGTCTCCGACAGCGACATCGTCGGACCCCACCACGCAGCCGCCGACGACACAGGCCCCGACCACGCACGCCCCGGATCCGACCACCCCTGCCCCGACGACGCAGGCGCCCGATCCGACCACCCCCGCCCCGACGACGCAGGCGCCCGATCCGACCACCCCCGCCCCGACGACGCAGGCGCCCGATCCGACCACCCCCCCCCCCGCCCCCCCCCCGCCCCCCCCGGCCCCCCCCCCCCCGCCGCCCCC
>JBDHZH010000029.1:0-35710 GCA_039811745.1 Arachnia sp. | reverse complement strand
ACTGCCGCTCCCACGCGATGCGCTGCTCGTCGTAGCCTTCCTTCCACTCGTTGGTCTCCGGATCGAAGCCCTCGGGGTAGATGTAGTTGCCCTGCTCGTCGTAGCTGGCAGTCATGCCGTAGAGCGACGGGTCGAAGTCGTCTGCTGCGACGTCGATGCCTTCGTTGGCCTGCTTGAGCGACAGCGAGACGCGGCGACGCTCCAGGTCGATGTCGATGACCTTGACCATGACGTCGTCGCCGACGGAGACGACCTGCTCGGGGATCTCCACGTGACGCTCGGCCAGCTCGGAGACGTGGACCAGGCCCTCGATGCCGTCACCGACACGGACGAAGGCGCCGAACGGAACGAGCTTGGTGACCTTGCCGGGCACGATCTGGCCGATCTGGTGCAGACGCGCGAACGTCTGCCACGGATCCTCCTGGGTGGCCTTCAGCGACAGCGAGACGCGCTCGCGGTCCATGTCCACCTCGAGCACCTCGACCGTGACCGGGGTGCCGACCTCGACGACCTCGTTCGGATGGTCGATGTGCTTCCAGGACAGCTCGGAGACGTGCACCAGACCGTCGACACCGCCGAGGTCGACGAAGGCGCCGAAGTTGACGATGGAGGACACGACACCCTTGCGGATCTGGCCCTTCTGCAGCTGCGTGAGGAACGTGTGGCGCACCTCGGACTGCGTCTGCTCCAGCCAGGCACGACGCGACAGGACCACGTTGTTGCGGTTCTTGTCCAGCTCGATGATCTTCGCCTCGAGCTCCATGCCGACGTAGGGCTGAAGGTCACGGACGCGGCGCATCTCCACCAGCGAGGCGGGCAGGAAGCCGCGCAGGCCGATGTCGACGATCAGGCCACCCTTGACGACCTCGATGACGGAGCCGGAGACGACGCCGTCCTCCTCCTTGATCCGCTCGATCGTGCCCCAGGCGCGCTCGTACTGGGCGCGCTTCTTGGACAGGATCAGACGACCCTCCTTGTCCTCCTTCTGCTGGACGAGGGCCTCGATCTCATCGCCGACCTTGACCACGTCGAACGGGTCCACGTCATGCTTGATGGAGAGTTCCTTGGAGGGGATCACGCCTTCGGTCTTGTAACCGATGTCGAGCAGGACCTCGTCCCGGTCGACCTTGACAACGGTGCCGGAGACGATGTCCCCGTCGTTGAAGTACTTGATGGTGGCATCCACCGCAGCCATGAAGGCTTCCGGGGTGCCGAAGTCGTCGACTGTGACAGTCGAGGCCTCAGTGGAGGAGGACATGTAGGTTGGGCTCCGGGACATTCGTCGGTCGCGATGTGCCTTGAAGTGCCCGCCCGGGCACGACGCGCCCATCCCACTCCGTCCGGGGGTGGGCAGGTCACAGCGCCCGTCAAGCCTAACGCTGGCGACAAGTCGGGTCAAACGACCGTCGACAGCCCGCCACCGCAGTCGTTTCGCACCTGTGCCCATGTCCAGGGGGCAGATGGATTGGGTGCACGTGCCCGCCGGCATGGACACCGCCGGCATGGACACCGATGCCGCCGGTGTCCTGTCCCGGGGCACCCAGTAGCATGTGCGTCGTGAGCGCCCCACGACGAGAACTGCCCAAGCATCATCCCGGACGCGGCAGGATCGTCGGGATCGCCCTCGCCCTGCTGGTTGTGGTCGGCATCGTGGCACTGATGTTCCTGAGGACGAGTCCGACCGTGGCGCCATGGCCGGTTGCCACCACGACGGTCCCCCCGGTAACCGCAGTCCCCGACTCCTCCGCCGCACCTGCCGAGTCCTCCGTCGCGCCGGCCGCCCTGGCAGGCTGCCAGACACCCGACGCAGACGGGTTCGTCCCGACCCGGTTCCAGCTCACCAACCCGGTGGCCGACGAGCCCGTCCTGTCGCTCGGGGTCGACGCCAACGGCAACATCGCCGCACCTCCGAAGGATCTGCCGCGCACGGCCTCGTGGTGGAACCAGGGGCCCCGGCCGGGCTCGGACCGCGGCAAGGCCGTGCTCTCCATCCACACCTACCGCAACGGCGGGGCGCTCGGGAACGAGATGTTCGACGGTGACGCATCCGTCCTGAAGCCCGGCGACCTGATCACGTTGACGAACGACGACGGTCGAAAGGCCTGCTACGAGTTCGTCGACGCCACCAAGGTGATGGTCGCCGACTACAACCCCGATTCCGACGTCATGGTGGACTTCAACGGCGACCCCATGCTGGTCATCGTGATCTGCTGGGACTTCAACAAGAAGACCGACGAGTGGGACTCCCGCGTGTTCTTCCGCGCGAAGCTCGTCCACGCCTGAGGCGCGGAGCCCCCACAGCGCGCTCCACCCTCAGTGGGCGGCTGTGAACCAGGAGGCGCCCACGCCGACGGAGACCTCAAGCGGGACGTCCAGCGGAATGGCTCCACCCATCTCCGCCCTGACGAGCAGAGAGACCTCCGCCTCCTCTCCGGGCGCCACCTCCAGCACGAGTTCATCGTGCACCTGCAGCAGCATCCGGCTCCTCAGGCCCCGCTCCTCGATGGCGTCTGCAACGTGGATCATCGCGACCTTGATGATGTCCGCGGCAGAGCCCTGGATCGGCGAGTTCAGGGCGGCACGCTCTGCCATCTCGCGGCGTTGACGGTTGCTCGAGTTCAGGTCGGGGAGGTAGCGGCGCCGGCCGAGCATCGTCGAGGTGTAGCCGAGCCTCCTGGCCTCGGACACGACGTCCGCCAGGTAGGCGCGCACCCCGCCCACCCGCGAGAAGTAGTCGTCCATCAGCGCCCGTGCGTCGGGCACCGGGATCCCGAGCTGGTTCGAGAGCCCGAACGCCGACAACCCGTAGGCCAGTCCGTAGTTCATGGCCTTGATGCGGGCACGCATGCCGGCGGTGACCTCATCCGGCGCGACACCGAACACGGTGGCCGCCATCTCGTTGTGGAAGTCCCTCCCCGACCGGAACGCCTCCTTCAGGCTCTCGTCGCCGCTCAGGTGCGCCATGATGCGCATCTCGATCTGCGAGTAGTCGGCACTCATGAGCGACTCGAAACCCGGGCCCGCGACGAAGGCGCTTCGGATCTGCCGCCCCAGCTCCGTGCGGATCGGGATGTTCTGGAGGTTCGGGTCGGTCGAGGACAGGCGCCCGGTGGCGGCGGCGGTCTGCACCCAGGTCGTGTGGATTCGTCCGTCCGGCTGGACCGCCGTCAACAGGCCGTCCACCGTCTGGCGCAACCGGATGCGGTCGCGGTGCTCCAGCAGGTGCTGCAGGAAGGGGTGCCCGGTCTTCGCATAGAGGCCCTCCAGCGCCTCCGCGTCCGTCGTCCAACCGGACTTCGTGCGCCTGGTCCTCGGCATGTCCAGTTCCTCGAACAGTACGGTCTGAAGCTGCTTCGGGGAACCGAGGTTCACCTCGTGGCCGAGCACCTCGAACGCGGCGGACTGCGCCTGCTGCACGGCACCGTCGAACTCGGCTCTCAGCCCCTCCAGGCGTCCCAGGTCGACGGCTACGCCCAGTCGCTCGGTCTCCGCAAGCCGCCGTTGCAGCGGGAGTTCCACGTTGCGCAGCAGGTCCCGCTCCTCGCGCTCGCCGAGTTCGGCGTCGAGCGCCTCGGACAGGTCGACGACGACGCGTGCCCGGAGCATGGCATCCCCGGCGCCGGCGTCCGTGTCCTCCTCGAAGTCGAATGCCAGCTGCACCTGTGACGATTGGCCCGAGTCCGCCGCCAGCTCCCGGCCGAGATAGCGCCTCACCAGGTCGGCGAGGTCGAACGTCCTCTGGTCCGGGCGCAGCAGGTAGGCGGCGAGCAGGGTGTCCGATGTCACCCCACGAAGGTCCCAGCCGCGGGCCCAGACAGCGAGCATCGGTCCCTTGGCGTCATGCAGCAGCTTCGGCGACCCCTCGTCCACCAGCCACCCCGCCAGAGCGGCGTCGTCGTCCGGCGCCAGCATCGCGACGTCGACATAGGCGCACGCACCGTCGTCGCCGGCGAGTGCGACGCCCGTGAGGTCGCCGGCACCCGCACCCCACGAACCGACGAAGTGCACGCCTGCGGCCGCCTTCACGTTCTCGGCCAGCCACGCCCGGAGCCGCCCGGGGGCCAGGACGTCACCCTTCACCTCGAAGCCGTCATCGTCGGCTGAGTCGGCAGGGGCGGCGCCGCCCAACTCGATCAGCCGTTCGCGAAGCACCCGGAACTCCAGCGAGTCGAACAGGTCGTGGACGCCCTCCCTGTCCCAGTCCCTGCGCTCGAGATCCGCGGGTCCGATCGGCAGGTCCAGGTCCCTGACGAGGGCGTTGAGTCTGCGGTTGCGTCTCACATCCTCCAGGTGCTCCCGCAGGGACTCCCCCGCCTTGCCACTGATCTGCCCGGCCCTGGCCAGGATGTTGTCCAGGCCGTCGTACTCCTCCAGCCACTTGGCCGCCGTCTTCGGCCCGACTCCCGGGACGCCGGGAAGGTTGTCGCTGCTCTCGCCGACAAGTGCCGCCAGCTCCGGGTACCTGCTGGGCGGAACGAGGTACTTCTCCTTGATCGCCTCAGGGGTCATCCGCGCCAGGTCGGAGACGCCCTTCCTGGGGTACAGCACCGTGACGGACTCGTCGACAAGCTGCATCGCATCACGGTCCCCGGTGCAGATCAGCACCTCGAACCCGGCCGCCGCCGCCTGGGTGGACAGTGTGGCGATGATGTCGTCCGCCTCATACCCGGCCAGCTCCAGGTGAGCCACCCGCAGCACGTCCAGCACGTCCTTGATGATGGCCACCTGGCCGGAGAACTCGGCGGGCGACGCCGACCGCGTCGCCTTGTACTCCGGATACGAATCGGTCCGGAAGGAGTGCCTTGAGACGTCGAATGCCACCGCCACATGCGTCGGCTGCTCGTCCCGGAGCACGTTCAGCAGCATGGAGGTGAAACCGAACACCGCATTCGTGTGCTGACCCGTCTGCGTGGCGAAGTTCGCGACGGGCAGGGCGAAGAAGGCCCGATAGGCCACCGAGTGGCCGTCGATGAGGAGCAGGCGGGGCTTGGACGTCACGGGGTCGACTCTACTGGCACCCCGCATCACGGAGGGCCGCTCCACGTGCCGGGTTGCCCTCGACGCCGGTACCCGCGTGGCACAGTTGGGCCCATGAGCGACGACGTCCCCACACCGGAAGTACCCGACTGGGCCCGGACCATCTCCTCCGAACTGCACGACCGCATGGGGATCCAGGTGACCACGATCGGTACCGAGCTCGTCGTCGGGACGATGCCGGTCGAGGGCAATCGGCAGCCCCTCGGGTTGCTGCACGGGGGTGCCTCGGCGGTCCTGATCGAGGGACTCGCATCACTCGGGGCCACCGCCCACGCCCTGGCGACGGGGCGCGTCGCCGCAGGAGTGGACCTCAACGTCACCCACCTCCGGGCGGTGCGGGAGGGGCTCGTGACCGGCACGGCCACCCCGATCCACCTCGGGGGACGGGTGGCCGTCTACGAGGTGACCCTGACCGACGAACTGGGACGCCGCACCGCAATCGGCAGGCTCACCTGCCAGCTGGTGGCTGCCCCCTGAGGCGGCCCGGATCCCTGCAGCACCTCCGACGGGTCACTTCTTCTTGTGACTGATGACCCCTTCTGCGACCTCTCGCATGGACTTGCGAAGATCCATCGCCGTCTTCTGGATCCACCGGAAGGCCTCGGGCTCGGTGAGCCCGAGGTTCACCTGGAGGATGCCCTTGGCCTGGTCGATGATCTTGCGGGACTCGAAGCGGTCCTCCAGGTTTGCCAACTCGTCCTCGATCGCCTTGATCTCGGCGAAACGGCCCATCGCAATCTCGATGGCCGGGACGACGTCCGATGCGTCGAACGGCTTCACGACATACGCCATCGCACCGGCGTCACGAGCCCTCTCGACCAGGTCGCGCTGGCTGAACGCGGTCAGCATGACCACCGGTGCGATGCGTTCCTCCGCAATGATCTCCGCCGCGGAGATGCCATCCATCTTCGGCATCTTGACATCCATGATGACCAGGTCCGGCTCGAGATCGCGGGCGAGTCCCACAGCCTCCTCGCCGTCCGTCGCCTGCCCAACGACCTCGAAGCCCTCGTCGGTGAGCAACTCGACAAGATCAAGACGGATCAGTGCCTCGTCCTCCGCGACCAGTACGCGGGCCGGCTTCTTCTGGTCAGGCATGTTGCCCCATCTTTCGTGTCTTGGATCAGTGCACGCTGTTGTGCAGCCCACAGAATACCAGCGCGTCCGGTGGCGGTTCGTGCACCACCGAACTTGTGGCAGAATGTTCAACGCCCTGCCCGGGTGGCGGAATGGTATACGCGGACGGCTCAAACCCGTCTGGCCGAAAGGCCTTAGGGGTTCGACTCCCCTCTCGGGCACGAAGCGGTTCCGGGTCTCCGCCCAGAACATGACGAAAGGGCCCGCCTCCGGGAGGCGGGCCCTTTCGTCATGTCTCAGCCTGTCAGGCGGTGACCCGCGCCAGCGGCCGGATCTTGTGCACCCGAAGGTTGTTGGTCTTGCCGGGGACGCCCATCGGGGAACCGGAGAGAATGATGATGCGCTCTCCCTCCTCGATGAGGTTGCTCTCCACGAGGTAGTCGTTGACCGTGCGGACCATGTCCTCCTGGTCGTCGAAGCTCGGCGTGAGAAGCGTCTCGACGCCCCACGAGAGCGTCATCGTCTGCCTGGTGCTCTGCTCGGGGGAGAAGACCAGCAGTGGGATCGACGGACGCAGCCTCGACATGCGACGCGCGGTGTCGCCGGACTTCGTGAAGGCAACGAGGTACTTCGCCCCGACACGCTCCGCCACCTCGACGGCGGCCTTCGCGAGGACGCCGCCCGTGGTGTGCGGATCCCACTCGATGTGGTGGATCTCACCGAATCCTTCGCGCTCGGCGTGCTCGACGATGCGGGCCATGGTGGCCACCGTCTCCGCCGGGAAGTCGCCGACGGAGGTCTCACCGGAGAGCATGACCGCATCGGCACCATCGAGGATGGCGTTCGCGACGTCGGAGACCTCCGCACGGGTCGGGCGGGGCGCCGAGATCATCGACTCCAGCATCTGGGTGGCGACGATGACGGGCTTGGCCCACTTGCGGGCGGCCCGAACGATCGCCTTCTGGACCAGCGGGACATCCTCGAGCGGCAACTCGACTCCGAGGTCGCCGCGGGCAACCATGAACGCATCGAAGGAGTCGATGATCTCCTGGAGGTTGGCGATGGCCTGCGGCTTCTCGAGCTTCGCGATGACGGGGAGCCTGCGACCCTCCTCGTCCATGATCTCGTGGACGCGCCTGATGTCGTCACCGCTGCGGACGAACGACAAGGCGATCAGGTCGATGTCCTGGGAGAGCGCCCAGCGCAGGTCGGCCTCGTCCTTGTCGCTCAGCGCGGGAACGGAGACTGCCACGCCCGGCAGGTTGATGCCCTTGTTGTTGGAGACCGGTCCCGGCACGACGACCTCGCAGGTCACGTCGGTGTCGGTGACCTCGATCGCCTTCATCCCGACCTTGCCGTCGTCGATGAGGATGGAGTCGCCCACCTCGACGTCACCGGGGAGACCCTTGTACGTGGTGGAGCAGCGGGTCCCGTCACCCTCGATGTCGAGGACGGTGATCGTGAACACGTCCCCCTTCTCGAGGAAGTGCTTCTGGTCGCCCGCGAACCGCCCGAGGCGGATCTTGGGGCCTTGGAGGTCGGCCAGCACGCCCACGGTCCGGCCGGTGATGGCGGCGGCCTCACGCACCGCCTTGAGTCGTCCGCCATGCTCGCTGTAGTCGCCGTGGCTCATGTTGAGCCGCGCCACGTTCATGCCGGCGTTGATCAGATTGATCAGATGCTCGGTCGTCTCGGAGGAGGGGCCTAGGGTACATACGATCTTCGCTTTGCGCACGGGGCCAGCCTACTAGACGACGACCCCGCTGATGCATCGGGAGCACGAAAGCGCTCATTCCTCGCGGACCAGCTCCAGCGCGTGCGCGAGGTCGGGGGCGTACGGCGAGGAGAACTCGACCCACTCCCCGTTTCGGGGGTGGGCGAAGGCGAGGTGGACGGCGTGCAGCCACTGGCGGACGAGCCCCAACCGTCTTGACAGCGTCGGGTCCGACCCGTAAAGCGGATCACCGCAACAGGGGTGCCCGATCGCGGCCATGTGCACCCGGATCTGGTGGGTGCGACCTGTCTCCAGGTTGATCTCAAGCAACGTCGCGAGCCGGTGCGCCTCGATGGTCTCGTAGTGCGTCGTGCTCGGACGGCCCCCCTCAAGGACCGCCATCTTCCACTCCGAGGCGGGATGCCGTCCGATGGGGGCCTCGATCGTGCCGACGAACGGGTCCGGATGCCCTTGGACCAGGGCATGGTACGTCTTCGACACCGCCTTGTCGCGGAACGCCTGCTTCAGCACGCTGTAGGCGCTCTCCGACTTGGCCAGGACCATCAGCCCGCTGGTGCCGACATCGAGCCGTTGCACCACCCCCTGTCGTTCGGGCGCGCCGGAGGTCGCGATCCGGACACCGGCCGCCGCCAGATGCTCCGTGACCGACGGCCCGTCCCAGCCGAGGCTCGGATGCGCGGCCACCCCGGCCGGCTTGTCCACCACGACCAGGTCGGCATCCTCGTGGACGATCCTGAGCCCCGCCGCCTCGCGCGGCCGCACCGGTGGCTCCGCAGGCCGGAGACCCTCGATCTCCACCTCCAACAACTCCCCGCCGGCCACCTTCAGCGAGGTGCGACCTACCACGTGCCCGTCGAGGTACACACCGCCGTCTGCGATCAGGGCCTCGATGCGGGAACGGCTGTACCCGGTGATCCTCGCAGCCACGGCGTCGATCCGCTCCCCGGCAAGGCCGTGCGGCACGAGGAACACGGTCACGCGGCCACCCCTTCCTGCTCCCGGGCCGGCTGGTGTCGAAAGCCCAGGAGGATCACCAGGGCGGCCGCGCTGGTGACGCACATGTCCGCCACGTTGAAGATCGCGAAGTACGGCAACTGGATGAAGTCGACGACGTGGCCGAGCATGGGGGCCGGCTCCCGGAACATCCTGTCGAACAGATTGCCCGAGATGCCCGCCATCAGCAGCCCGAGCGTCACGCCATGGGACATCCGGCGGATGCGCGGCAACCCGACTGCGATCGACGCCAGCAGGGCCAGTACTGCGAACACCGAGAGCACCAACGTCGACCCGCTCCCCAACCCGAAGGCCGCACCGGGGTTGCGGATCAACGTGAACCTCACAAGGCTCCCGATGATGTCCACGGGCACGCCGGGCTCGAGGTGCTCAAGCACCAGCGTCTTGGTCAGCTGATCCAGCGCCAGCCCCGCAAGGGCAATGCCCACCGCTGCCCGGCGGATGCCGGGCGACACCGCCCTCTCGCCGCTCAGCGTCGTTCCTCGCGCTGCTTGCACGTGACACACAGCGTGGCGCGTGGGAACACCTGCAGGCGCCCCTTCCCGATCGGCTGGCCGCAGACCTCGCACAATCCGTAGTGACCTTCGTCGAACAACTGCAGCGCCAACCGTGCCTGGTCGGCCATCTCACGCACGTTGTGGGCCAGGGACAACTCCTGGTCCCGCTCGAAATTGCTGGACCCCACGTCGGCAGGGTCCCGGCCCGCCCCGTCGGAGCCACCCTGCAGCAGGTCGTTCAACTCCTCCTCGGTCGCAATGATCTTCCGCTCCAGGCGTTTCAGTTCGTCGACCAGCATGTCGCGCTGCTCCGCGACCTCCTCGGCCGTCCAGGGATCCTCGCCCGGGCGTACGGGAAGCTCGACGCTGCGCGGTCCCGTGGCTGCGTTCTTCGTGGCCATCTCTGCTTTCCTGGGTAGTCTCGGGCCCCCCATCCGTTGGGCTGTCCGAGGATGGTACACCCCTCACGTGTCATTTCAAGCGGAAAAGACCCAGCCGCCACCCATCGGTGGCGGCTGGGTCCTGTTGTCCGTGCCCGAGCGCGGCCTAGCCCTGGCCGCCCTGCGCCAGTGCGTCCAGACGTGGCGTCTGGGAAGCGTTCCACTGGGCCAGTTCCGGGACGTCCGTCGGCTCCGGACGCTCCTGGTCCAGCAAGCCGAGGTGGTTGCTGAGGAAGCCGCGCAGGTTGTCGCGGAACTTGCCCTCGAACGCCCTCAGCGCGGCCACCTTGCCCGTGAGCTCGCCCTGCTCGCGCTCCAGGTCGCTGAACAACTCGACCCTGCGCTGGTCGGCCTCGGTGTTCACCCGGTTGGCGTTGTCCTGGGCGTCCTTGCGCAACTGCTCGGCGTTGACCCGAGCCTCGGATTCGATGCGCTCCGCCTTCGTGCGGGCATCCGTGGTGATCTCGCGGGCCTGCTGCTGGGCGTCCGCAATCTTGCGCTGCGCCTCGGCGCCGGCCTCGTCGACCAACTGCTCCGCCTGCTCGGTGGCGAGCTGCACCAGGCGGATGACCGCGGGGCTCGCCTCCTCGCGGGTGCCGACGGTGATGTGCTCGGCCTGGCCGGCCAGCTGGTTGACCCGCTGTGTGCGCAACTGGTCCAGCTCGCCCCGCACACGGGCCAGCTCGGAGCGCAACTCATCGTTCTGGGCCGCCAACTCCCCGGAGCGGTCGGTCTGCCCCTCCCAGGCCTTGGCGTCGGCTCGCATGCCCTCCAACTCGGAACGCAACCGCGCGATCTCGGTGTCCTTCGCCACCAGCGCCGAATCGTCGACCTGCGCCGGGGCGGGCGCGAACTGGTTGTCCCCGGCGGACGCCTCGGACTCCCTGCGCAGGACATCCCGCTCGTTCTCGAAGTTGGCGAAGGCCTCCTCCACCTTGTCGATGAAGGTGTCGACGTCCGCGACGTCGTATCCCGTCTGGCCACGGCGTGCCATGCGGAACCGGACTCGCCGAACCTCTTCCAGAGTGAGAGTCATGCTTGGTCTCCAGGTCTACTCGTACGGTGCCCCGGGCGTGAACTTCCGGGATCGTCTTGCGTTTACTCTAGTGCGTTTCCCACGCATCCGGCCCATGCACCGGCCATTGCACGGTTCCGGCCTTGTCAGCTCTGGTTGTAGAAGCCGCCGGACGCCAGGCGCTCCTTGTCCTCGGGGCCAACCACGAGGTTGTGCGGGCACAGCAGGAACACCTGGCTGGAGACCCGCTCGATGCTGCCCCGGAGCCCGAAGATCAGGCCCGCCGCGAAGTCGACGAGACGCTTGTCCTCACCCGGCTCCATGTCGGACAGGTTCATGATCACGGGGACGCCATCACGGAAGTTCTCGGCGATCGCGCGTGCCTCGTTGTACGACCGCGGTCGCACGCTGATGATGCGGCTGATGTCGGCGACCTCGGGCTGCGGCGGCGCCGCAACCATGGGTCGACGCCTCTCCGGCAGACGGGACACGTTGGTCACCTCCTCGACCGGCTCCTCGACGTAGACATCCTCGGAGTACTCGTCCGAGTGCTCATCCACCCTGTCCTTGTAGCGGTCATCCTCGACGATGCCCATCCACTCAGCCAGTTTCCGCACGCCCACGATTGCCCTCCTTGTACCGGTTGCCCCGAGCCTACCGGCCCGGAACCCGCGACGGCGTGCGCGCGCCTGGCGACACGCCGATGGCGGTCCGCGGACGGACAGGCGGGGTCACTTCATGAAGTCGGGAACGTCCAACTCGTCGTCGATGTTGCTCCGAGGCGTCGGCGCAACGTATGAGGGTGCGGGCTGGCCATGGTGGGACGGCGTGGGCTGGGACGGTGCAGGAGCCTGCGCCTCGGCCGGAGCCTGCCCCGGGCGTGGCGCACGCCCCGTCTCGGGGCGGGAACTGGGCCGCTTCAGCGGTGCCCCGCCGTCGAAGCCGGCGGCGATGACCGTGATCCGCACCTCGTCGCCGAGCGCGTCGTCGATGACCGTACCGAAGATGATGTTGGCCTCGTCGTGCGCCGCCTCCTCGATGAGGTGTGCGGCTGCCGACACCTCGAACAGGCCGAGGTCGCTGCCGCCGGCGATCGAGAGCAGGACTCCGTGCGCGCCGTCGATGCTGGCCTCCAGCAGCGGCGAGGAGATGGCCATCTCCGCCGCGGCACGTGCACGGTCCTCGCCACGCGCCGAGCCGATGCCCATCAGCGCGGAGCCGGCCTGGCTCATGATCGACTTCACGTCCGCGAAATCGAGGTTGATCAGGCCGGGCGTGGTGATCAGGTCGGTGATACCGGACACGCCCTGCATCAGCACCTGATCAGCCTGCTTGAATGCGTCGAGGATGGCCACCTGCCGGTCGGTCATCTGCAGCAGCTTGTCGTTCGGGATGACGATGAGGGTGTCGACCTCCTCGCGCAACTGCTCGATCCCGGACTCGGCCTGCGTGGAACGCCTCCTCCCCTCGAAGGAGAAGGGACGCGTGACCACGCCGATCGTGAGCGCCCCGAGCGAACGAGCGATCTTGGCGACCACAGGGGCCCCGCCCGTGCCCGTGCCGCCACCCTCGCCCGCGGTCACGAACACCATGTCGGCGCCCTTCAACGCCTCCTCGATCTCATCCGCGTGATCCTCGGCCGCCTGCCGCCCCTTCGCAGGGTCAGCGCCTGCCCCGAGCCCCCGGGTCAGGTCCCTGCCGATGTCGAGCTTCACGTCGGCGTCACTCATGAGCAGCGCCTGGGCGTCCGTGTTGACGGCGATGAACTCGACGCCGCGGAGGCCCGCCTCGATCATCCGGTTGACGGCGTTGACCCCCCCGCCGCCGACACCCACCACCTTGATGACTGCCAGGTAGTTCTGTGATGCGCTTGCCATTGCCCGCCCTAATGCTCGTCGTCGCCGGATGGCCCGGTACCTGCTGCCCAGCAGGCTATTGCTCGCAGCTGCCCCAGTCCAACACCTCAGGTGCAATCGCCAATACGGACCTCAAGTGCTACTTCAGGGTTTGGCTGCGAGGCAATACTACTTCGTCCCCGGCACGCCTATTTCGTGGTCGGGTTCGCCGGCGCCGAGACGTCGTACACCTTGGCCTCGGTGCCCAGCAGCACGGCCAGCACCTCCCCCTTGACCTGGGAGTCCTCCGCGCTGCCCCACAAGACGCGTCGGCCATCGGCCAGCTCCACGGTGATGTCGTCGACACCACGGGCCCGAATCTGCTTCACATCGGGCCGGATCGCATCGGGCAGGTGCCCCACCACGGTCGCCACGTCCCGCAGCAGCCGGGTGTCGTCACCGTCGACCGTCGCCAATGGCGCATCCGCGACCGCGGTGTCGGCAGTCCGGAACACGGTTCCCGTCTCGTCCACCCATTGGTACTGCGCACCCGCAACCCTCTGGTAGACCAGCCGGCGCTCGGTGACGTCGATCAGCACCGTGCCGGGGAACCGCCTCCCAACGCTCACAACTGCCACCTCGGGGAGCTGCGCCACCCTGGAACTGATCCCGGACACGTCCAGCAGCGCCAGCGGCGCGTCCTTGGGCACCTGGGCCTGCGCGATGACCTGATCGACCGTCAGGTACTTCGTGCCCGTGACCTCGACGTCCCTCGTGACGAAGACACTGGAGAAGTACAACAGGTAGACGGCCACACCGACCAGGAGGACAGCAGCGACCCCAACGAGGAGCGCGACGAGCCTGCGCCTTGCGGATCGCTTCCGTCTCTCCTGGAGTGCCCGCGCGAAGACATCCGGTGACGTCGCGTCGTTCAAGGCTTGTCTGTGGCAACTCGACGCGCGAGCAGGGGCGCAAGGAGCGGGCCCACGATCGTGACGTCACCACAGCCGAGGGTGATGATCAGGTCACCGGGGCGGGCGAGCTCGTCCAGGGCCGCAGGCAGGTCGTACTTGTCCTCGACATAGTGCACCTCCTTGGCCCCGTGCCGGAGCGCGGCCTCCACCACCAGTTCGCCCGTGACCCCGGGAACCGGGTCCTCCCTTGCGCCACACACGTCGTTGATGACCGCGACATCGGCCAGGGTCATCACCTCCCCGAACTCGTCCTCGAAGTCGACGGTGCGGGAGTACAGGTGGGGCTGGAAGCAGGCGACCAGCCGGCCCTCCAACCCGCTCGCGGCGTTGCTCGAGGAAACAGCCCTGCGGGCGGCGGACAGCGCCGCCCGGATCTCGGTCGGGTGGTGGGCATAGTCGTCGAAGACCCGGATCCCCGCCGTGTCGGTGATCAGCTGGAACCGGCGAAGAGTGCCGGTGAAGCGTCCGAGCGCCTCCAGACAGGCCTCGTGACCGAGTCCCAGGATGCGGCCCACGGCATACGCCGCGCACGCGTTCGCCAGGTTGTGGTTGCCGGGGACCTGCAGCGTCAGGGTGCCGGTGTCCGAGCCATACACTAGGGTGGCCGTCACGCCGTTGCCCACGGCCTCGACGTCGAAGAACCTGACGTCGGCGCCCGCTGCCTCACCATAGGTGATGACCCGCGGCCCCTCCCCCTTCAGCTCCCCCGCGAGCCGCCGGGCCCCCGGGTCGTCCGCGTTGATCACGACGTGGCGGACCTTGGGTCGCGTCGCGAACGCACGGTAGCCGTCGGCGTAGGCCGCAGGGGTCCCCCAGTTGATCAGATGGTCGGCCTCGATGTTCGTGATGACAGCGATCTCGGTTGGGTACTGCAGGAACGACGCGTCGGACTCGTCGGCCTCGACCACGAACGACGCGCCATGACCGACGGCCGAACTGGCGCCAGTCGCCGACAACGGCCCGCCGATGACGTAGCTGGGATCGGCGCCGGCCTCGACCAGCATGATCGCGGTCATCCCTGTCGTCGTGGTCTTGCCGTGGGTTCCTGAGACGGCGACGCCGCGCTTCCCCAGCATCAGCGCCGCCAGGGCCGCCGAGCGGTGCCAGACTCGCAGGCCCCGCCGACGGGCCTCGACCAGTTCGACGTTGTCGGCGCGGATGGCCGACGAGATGACGACGGTGGCAGCATCCCCGATCTGCGACGGGTCGTGGCCCACGAAGGTGCGAATCCCGCTGCGCTCGAGGGAACGCAGTGTCGACGAATCGTGCTGGTCGGAGCCGCTGGTCGGGATGCCGAGGTCCGCATACATCTTCGCGATTCCACTCATGCCCGACCCCCCGATGGCGATGAAGTGGATGGGGCCCACTTCCTGGGCGGGGACGACATCGATCGGTCTGAGCAGCGTCACTTGGTCACTTCCTGGTCACGTGGAGGGTGGCGGCCGCCAGGACCTCCGCCGCGTCCGCCGGGTACTGGCTCCGCGCGGCCTCGGACATCCTCGACAACCTGCCGGGGTCGGTGATGAGTGGCACCACCAACTCCACCAGCTTATCCGCAGACAGTTCGCTCTCGTCCAACAGGATCCCGGCGTCGGCCGCCACCAGCTGCGCGGCGTTGCGCGACTGCTCCCCGTTGCCCCATGGCAGGGGCACGAAGATGACGGGCAGGCCGGAGGTCGCCGTCTCCATCACCGTGGCGGCGCCGGCACGGGCCAACATGAGGTCCGCCGCCGCATACGCGGTTGCCATGTCGTCGACGAACGCGACCGGCACGTAGCGCGCCCCCGTCCCCGGGTCCCTGGCCGCCGTCGCGTCTCCGAGGTTCTTGGGCCCGAGGACGTGCAGCACCTGGATGCCTGCAGCCAGCAGCCGGTCGACTGCCCCCCTCACCGCGCCGTTGATGCTGACCGCGCCCTGGGAACCTCCGCTCACCAGCAGCGTCGGGCGGTCGGCGTCCAGCCCGAAACGCGTGCGTGCCTCCGCTGCGCCGACCACCGGGTGCGTGATCGACGCCGACATGGGCATGCCCACCAGTTGCGCGCCCCGGAGCTCGGTCTCACGGAAGGTCGTGGCCACGAACGCGGCGAATCGTGCCCCAATCCTGTTCGAGATCCCCGCCAGGTAGTTGGCCTCATGCACGACGACGGGCACCCGGAGGCTCTTCGCCGCCAGGTAGGCGGGGATGGAGACGTACCCGCCGAACCCGACAAGCACGTCCGCCTCGGCCTTCCGGATGATCGCCCGCGCCTGGCGGACGGATTTCACGAGCCGCCACGGCAGCTTCAGCAGGTCCATGCCGAGGGTGCGCGGCAGAGGGACGGGCGTGATGAGTTCCAGGCGCAGCCCCGCGGCCGGGATCACACGGGTCTCCAGCCCCCGAGCCGTTCCGATGCACACCAACGAGACGTCGGGCTCGGCGGCCTGCAGCGCCACCGCCGTCGCGATCAGGGGGGAGGTGTGGCCCGCCGTCCCCCCACCAGCGAGCACCACCGAGGTCACGACTGCTCTCCCGCCGCCAGGACGCTGATCATGCGGCGCCGTGGGGCACGCCTCCGGTTCGCGAGGTGGAGCCTCGCCTCGGGCGTGTCCTTGGCGCACGCGAGGAGCACACCGACCGCCAGCAGGTTCGCGACGAGGGACGATCCCCCGTAGGACACGAAGGGCAGCGTCACGCCGAGCACGGGCAGCAGGTGCATCACGACCATGATGTTGATCAGGCCCTGGATCGCGAACCACGCCGTGATGCCCGACGACACCACACGGTTGAACATCTTGTCCGACTTGAGAGCGATGGAGAACCCCGCCCTGGTGAAGAGGGCGAACATCGCCAGGACCACCAGGACCCCGAACAAGCCGAGTTCCTCACCGAGGACTGCGAGGATGTAGTCGGTGTGGGCGCCCGTCTTCAGCCCACCCCACTTCTGCTTGCTGGCGCCGAGCCCGAGGCCCCACCAGCCCCCCGACGCGAGGGCGTAGAGGGCGGCCATAGGCTGCGATGACAGGTCGGTGTTGGACTGGGGGTCGAGGAAGATCTGGATCCGGCTCATCCGGTTCTCGGACCCGAGCAACAGAATCGCGACGACGGCGCCGACCGAGAGGACCATGGGAACCAGGAGCCGCCAGGATGTTCCGATGAAGTACAGCACCGACAAGAGGATGAGTCCGACGACCATCCCAGTGCCGAGGTCCTTGCCCGCAAGGATGAGCATGAGCACGACCCCGGCTCCCGGGACGAACGGGATGGCGAGCTGCGCGACGTCGTCGAGCCGACCCCGCTTGGAGTGGAAGACCGCCGCAGCCCAGATGACAAGGGCCAGTTTGGCGAACTCGGACGGCTGGAAGACGATCCCGCCGATGTTGACCCAGTTGGTGTTCCCATTGATGTTCTGACCGAACCCGACCACCACGAGCATCAGTGTGACCACGCCGAGCCCCCACCCAACCCAGCCCAGCCGCCGGATCACGTCCGGTGACAGGCGGGAGACCACGGCCGCTGCGACGACTCCCACTGCGAGGAACGCGAGTTGCCTGATCGAGTACGTGTAGGGCGATTCCCCCTTGGACTGCGCGATGGCGGCCGAGGCGGACAGCACCATGAGTGATCCCATCACGGACAGGATCGCCACACTGAAGATGACCAGGTAGTAGTCGGTCAGCGGCGACGCCCCCACCCTCTCACGGGTGGGTACCGCGTCGGTCGGGAGCCCCTTCTCGTCACTGGTGACGGCCGTCATCGCCAGTCACTCCCCGTCCCGGCCGAGCAGGGTCCGCACCGCCTCGGCGAAGCGCTCACCCCGATCCGAATAGCTCGTGAACATGTCCAGACTGGCGCACCCCGGCGACAGCAGGACCACGTCACCAGGCAGTGCCATGTCGCCGGCCAGGCTCACCACGTCGGTCATCACCCCAGTGTCGGCCCTGTCGAGTACCCGGACAGGGACCTCGGGCGCGTGTCGCCGGAGCGCCTCCGCAATCTCGTGGCGGTCCGCGCCGATGACGACGGCGCCCCGGATGCGATCCCGGTACCTGGCCACCAGGTCGTCGAAGGTGGTGCCCTTCGCCTGCCCACCGGCGATCCACACGAAGGACGGATAGGCGCGCATCGCCGCGTCCGCGGCATGCGGGTTCGTCGCCTTCGAGTCGTCCACCCAGGTCACGCCATCCCGGGACGCAACCACCTGGATGCGGTGCAGCGGGACCTCGAGCTCGCGCAACCCCCTGGCGACGGCGTCCGCGGGGACGCCGAGGCTCCGGACCAGCGCGGCCGCAGCCAGGGCGTTCTCGACGTTGTGGGGGGCGAACGGCACGACGTCGGAGACCTTCGCGAGCTCCAGCGCGGAGTCGCGGCGCTGCGGCACGAACGCGCGATCCACGATGATGTCGTCGACCACCCCCAGCATGCTCGGCCCGGGGACGCCCAGGGTGAAGCCGATCGCCCGGGCACCCTCGGTCACGTCCGCCTCCTCGACGAGGCGTTCGGTCAGGGGTTCCGCGACGTTGTAGACACAGGCATGCGTTACACCCTCGTAGATCCGGGCCTTGTCGGCCACGTAGCCGTCGTAGCCACCGATGCCGTCGTACCACTCGAGGTGGTCCGGATGGATGTTGAGGACGGCCGCGGAGTGCAACTGGATCCGTCCCATCCAGTGCAGCTGGAAGCTGGACAGTTCCACGGCCAGCGCATCGTAGGGCTCGTCGTCCAGCACGGCCTCGACGATCGGCCTGCCGATGTTGCCGACCGCCGCCGTCCGCAGGCCGGCGGCTCGCAGCATGGACGCTGTCATGGTGGTGGTCGTGGTCTTGCCGTTCGTCCCGGTCACCCCGAGCCAGGGGATGGCCCGGTCCGGCTGCATCATGCGCCACGCCAGTTCGGTCTCACCCCAGATGGGCACGCCGCGGGCCGCAGCCTGCGCCAACAGCGGTGCCGACGGCCGCCAGCCCGGCGAGGTCACGACCAGGTCGACGTCGTCCGGCAGCACCGCCGTCGCACCTGCACCGAGCCGGACCCGTACATCCAGTCGCTCCAGGAGCGCGGCCTTGTCCGCGTATGCCTCGGACTCGTCGAGAACCGTGATGCGGGCACCCAGCGACATCAGCCCGTCAGCGGCCGCGAACCCCGAAACACCGAACCCCGCGACGACCACGTTCGCCGACGGCCAGTCCGAGAGCCTGTTCGCCGTGGCCATCCACGTCTTCGTCACTGCCCGACCACCCATTCCGCGTAGAAGATCCCAATCCCCGCCGCGACACAGAGACCGCAGATGATCCAGAAGCGGATCACCACGGTCACCTCCTGCCAACCGAGGAGCTCGAAGTGGTGATGGATCGGGGACATCCTGAAGATCCGCTTCCCGCCGGTTGACTTGAAGTACGCCACCTGAAGCGCGACCGACCCCGCCTCCATGACGAACAGGAAGCCGAGGATGACCAGCAGCATCTCCGTCCGGGTCATCACCGACAGGCCGGCCAACGCGCCGCCGAGACCGAGCGAGCCGGTGTCCCCCATGAAGATCTTGGCGGGCTTGGCGTTCCACCACAGGAACCCGAAGCAGGCCCCTGCCAGCGACAGCGCCACCACCGCCAGGTCGTGGGGGTCCCGCACCTCGTAGCAGCGCGGCCCGGCCGTCGAGGTCCGCGAACACCACTGGTTGAACTGCCAGATGTTGATGAGCGCGAACGCGGAGAACACCAGCGTCAGGCTGCCCGCGGCCAGGCCGTCGAGGCCGTCGGTGATGTTCACGGCGTTCGACCAGGCCATGATGAGGAACGTCACCCAGATCACGGCCAGGAAGAACGGCAGGTAGAGCCAACTCACGTCGCGCAGGAACGAGATGAACTGCGAAGCCGGACGAAGCCCGCGCTCGTCGGGGAAGTTGAGCGCCAGGACGGCGAAGAGGAGCCCGATCACGAACTGGCCGATGAGCTTGCCCCTCGGGGTCAGACCGAGGGAACGTTCCTTGCTGATCTTGGACCAGTCGTCGAGGAAGCCCAGCAGCGCGAGCGAGGCCATGAGTCCGATCAGGAGCAGGCCGGACAACGTCATGGACTTCCACAGGATGAGGTGCGAGAGGAAGTAGGCCAGGATCACCGACGCGACGATCACCAAACCGCCCATCGTGGGAGTGCCGCGCTTGACGAGGTGCTCCTTGGGGCCGTCCTCACGGATGAACTGGCCGAACTGTCTGGCCGTCAGGAACCGGATGAAGCGCGGCATGGCCAGCAGCGTGAAGATCAGCGAAAGCGCCCCCGCCAGCAGGATGTTGATCACGTGCCTTCTCCTTCGAGCAGTTGTGCCGCCACCACCTCGAGACCGACGCCACGGGAGCCCTTCACGAGGACGACATCTCCCGGCCCCACCCCGAGCGACTCAGCCGCGTCCTCGCGTGAACAGACCTGCGCCGCGGCCCCGCCCATGACCGCGCCCTCTGCGAGCGCGGGAGCGAGATCTCCCACGGCAACCACGAGGTCGACGCCGAGGTCGGCGGCGAGGCGCCCGGTCCGGACATGGAGCGCGGCCGCGTCCGGGCCGAGCTCGAGCATGTCCCCGAGGACGGCGAGAACGCGGGCACCGGGGTGCCGCTGCCGCTGGCTGCGGCCGATCTCGACTGCCGTCCGAAGCGCGGCCGCGACGGAGTCGGGATTCGCGTTGTAGGAGTCGTTCAGCACGACCACGTCATCGGCCCTGCGGTGGAGTTCCATGCGCCACCTGGAGCGGGGGCCGGCCGACGACAGCGCCGCCGCCACGTCGACGACTTCCATGCCCACCGCCAGTGCCGCCGCCGCAGCGGCCAGTGCGTTCGACACCTGGTGCCTGCCGATCACCTGCAGGCGCACCGGTGCCGAGGCCGTCACGCCGTCGCGGGTCGCGACGAGGTCGAAGGAGTGCCTGCTCAGCTCGTCCGACTCGACCCGCCGGGCCCCGATCTGCAGGGCCCCGTCGGGCAGGTCGCCCTCCCCGAACCATGCGATGCCGGCCCGGGTCCTGGTGGCCATGGCCGCCACCAGCGGATCGTCAGCGTTCAGGACCGCCCAGCCCTCCGGTGGCAGCCCCTCGACCAGTTCGCCCTTGGCCGCAGCCGTGATCTGCTTGTCGCCGAACTCACCGACGTGGGCGGTTCCGACATTCAGCACCACGCCGACGTCGAGGCCCACCAGCGATGTCAGCCAGGCGATGTGCCCGATACCCCTGGCCCCCATCTCGCTCACCAGGAATCGGGTGTCCCCATCGACCCGGCAGGCCGTCAGTGGCACGCCGATCTCGTTGTTCTGACTGCCGACCGGCGACACGGTCGGCCCCGCCGCCTCGAGGACCTGCGCCAGCAGGTCCTTGGTGCTCGTCTTGCCGGAACTGCCTGTGACCCCGATGCTGACCAAGCCCCGGGCCCGCGCCCCTGCCACGACACCGCGCGCGAGGTGGGACAGGCCGGTGACGGAGTCGGAGCACAGGATGTGGGGAACCTGAGCCGTACCGTCCCGGGTGCCGAGTACTGCGGCCGCCCCGAGGGCGACGGCGGTGGCGGCGAAGTCGTGCCCGTCGACGCGTTCTCCGGGGATCGCAACAAAGAGGCAACCCGGTGTCACGGTTCGGCTGTCGATGACGACGTCGGGGCCCACCACGACCTCACCGTCCCCGGAGACCTGCGCCGGCGACGGCTGCATCAGGGCGACGATGTCGGCAAGACTCCGCGGTCTCATGTCGTTGCTCCCCTGAGGCGTGCCCACGCGTCGCGCGCCTCGACGGTGTCGTCGAACGGCAGGATCCTCCCCGCGACCTCCTGACCCTGCTCGTGACCCTTCCCGAGGATGGCCACGACGCTGCGCGGGCCGGCCAGGCCGAGCGCCCGCTCGATGGCCGTGCGGCGCCCGGCGACCTCCTCGACCTGCGCGTCACCGCCGAGGGCCACCGCCCCGGCCATGGTCGCCCGGCGGATGAGGCCGGGGTCCTCGCTCCGAGGGTTGTCGTCCGTGATGATCACGACCTGCGACAACGCCGCCGCGGCGCGCCCCATCTCGGGCCGTTTTGCGGCGTCCCGGTCCCCGCCGCACCCGATGACCGTCACCACGTGGTCGAAGGACTCCCGCAGCGCCCGGAGCGTTGCCGTGACGGCCTGCGGGGTGTGGGCGAAGTCGACGATGACGCACGGGGCCTCGCCCGGTAGCACCACCTGCTGCATCCTGCCGGGCACCTGCGCCACGGCCAGGCCCTCCAGTGCGATGTCGACCGGGTGGCCCGCGACAGCCAGCATGGCGAGGGCCACGGCCGCGTCGATCATGTTGTGGTAGCCGGGCAGCGCGATCCTGATCTGCCACGCCTGACCTGCGTGCTCCAGTTGCGCCCTGCCACCCAGCGGGGCGACGGGCTCGTAGCCGCCGAGCCTGAAGTCGCACGACTCGTCCGTCCCAACCGTCCAGACCGGGATGCCCGCCAGGCGGGACCTCCGTGCAACCTCGGCGCCTCGCACATCATCGGTCCAGCAGACCGCCCGTGCCGCCATCTCCGGGGTGAACAGGCTCGCTTTCGCCTCGAAGTACGCCTCGACGTCCGGATGGAAGTCCAGATGGTCGTGACCGAGGTTGAGGAAGGCGGCGACGTCGAATCTGAGCCCGGTCACGCGCTCCAGGACCAGGGCGTGGCTTGAGACCTCGAGTGCCACCGCCTGCGCGCCGCGCTCCTCCATCACCGCGAGCAGTGCCTGCAGGTCCGGCGAGTCTGGCGTGGTCACGGTGCCCCGCCCCGACGGCACCGGTACCCCATCCAGTCGGAACCCGACCGTGCCGATCGTCCCGGCGCGTCGCCCCAGTGCCAGCAGGCCGGCCTCCAACAGTGCGACAGTGGTGGTCTTCCCGTTGGTTCCCGTCACGCCGAACAACTCCAGACGGTCACCCGGCGCCCCGAACACCCGCCTGCTGATCAGCGCCATGTCCCTGCGGAGGTGGACGGATGTGAGCACCGGGATGCCTGCGTCGTCGGCGAGGTCGCGGCCCTCGGGATCAGTGAGCACCGCCACCGCACCCGCCCTGGCCGCCGCAGAGGCGAAGGTCGCGCCGTGCATTCGAGTACCGGGCAGGCCGACATACACACAGCCGGGCGTGACCGACCGGGAGTCCAGCGTGACGCCGGTGACGGTCACCTCCTGCGAAACGTCCCCGGTCACGGAGGTGCCCCGGACCAGCCCCGAGAGGGGTATGGCCGGGACGTGAGCGGGCCGGATGGTCTTCATGTCATTCATACGTGAGAGGCCCAACCAGGGCCGGGGTGGTCGACGGCAGGACGTTGTACCGGGGGAGCGCCATCTGGAGGATGTTGTTCACCACCGGCAGCGCGAGTCTACTGCCGAGGTTGCCGTTGGTCGGCTTGTCGAGGACCACGTAGACAAGGATCTGGGGATCCTCCGCCGGGGCCACGCCCGCGAATGATGCGGTGTAGCCGCTGTAGCGCTTGGTCTTCGCGTCGAACCGTTGCGCCGTGCCGGACTTGCCGGCGGTGCGGTACCCGGGGATCGGCCGGTCCTTGCCCATCTGCGAGATCACGCTCTCCATCATCTCGACGACGGTCCTGGACGCCTCCTCCGAGACGACCCGGTGCGACTCCGGTGTCGGCAGCTCCACCGCGGTCCCGTCGGCGTTGGTCGCCGACTTGATGATGGTCGGCTGGTGGTAGACGCCACCGTTGACGGCCGCCGCCACGGCCGAGGCCATCTGCAGGGCCGACACCGACAGGCCCTGCCCGAAGGACACCTGGTCGCGCGTGTAGTCGGCCATGTCGGCCCCCGGCAGAGACCCCGCGGTCTCGGCGGGCAGGCCCGACCCGGGCTTCCTCCCGAGACCGAAGCTCGACAGATACTCGCTCAGCTTGGCCTTGTCCATCTGGCGCGCGAGCTCGATGGTCCCGATGTTCGAGGACTGGGCCACGACGCCGCGTGCGGTGAGCTGGAGCGTCCCGTGGTCGAAGGAGTCCCTCACATAGCCGTCGCCGGAGGCGATCCGTGCAGGCACGAGCACCTTGGTGTCGGGCGTGACCAGCCCCTGGTCGGCAAGCGCCGCCATGGTCAGCACCTTCTGCACCGACCCCGGCTCGTATGCCGCGGAGACGGCCCGGTTCCCGAGGTCACCGGGGTTCGCCGCACCCGGGTCCGCCGAGTCGTAGGACGGGCCGTTCGCCATGGCGAGCACCTCGCCGTCCTTGACGTTCATCACGATCGCAGTGCCCGTCGCGGCCCCCGACTGGTTCATGCCCTCATGGAGCATCTGCTCGACGAACCAGTTCAGCTCGGCGTCGATGGTCAGCTGGTAGCTGACGCCCTCGACGGGTCGGGTCATGACATAGGTGCCCATCGGGATGCGCCCGTACGTGGACTTGTCGTAGACCTCCTGGCCCGGCGTGCCCGCGAGTTCGTCGTCGAGCTTGCCCTCGAGACCCGCCACGCCGACACCCTCACCGTTGACGAAGCCGATCACGTTGCTGGCCAGGGTGCGCTGCGGGTAGGTGCGGATCGGGTCGTCGGAGGCGAACAGTCCGTACCAGGGACGCTTGCCGTCGCCTGCGGCGCCCGCCTTCATGTCGGCCTGTATCGCCAGCCACGTGGCGGCCGGCACCCTGCGCGCGACGACCTCGTAGCGTGAGTCCACCTTGGTCAGGATGGGCAGGTAGTCGGCAGGGCGTCCGCCGAGACGGTTGGCGAGGATGGCGGCCACCGCCGCGGGCGCCGCCTCCGCCTCCTTCTGCTTGGCCTCGGTCATCGGATAGCGCTTGTCCGCACCGTTGGTCATGACCATTTCGGGGTCGACGCTGATCAGCATCGCCGGTTCGCTCGCAGCCAGGACGACGCCGTTGCGGTCGGAGATGGTGCCGCGGGTGGCGGGCAGCGCGCGCGTCTCCTGCATCTTCCGGGCGGCCTCTGCGGCAAATGCCTGGGAGTCGAAAGCCTGGAGCTGGAAGGCCCGGACGGCGCACACGCCGACCACAAGTGAGATCACGACGAGGAAGATGCGGATCCTGGGCGCGGTCCGAGCCACGGGCAGTCGCATCCGACGGCGGCGCGTACGGGGCATGGCCGCCGCGGGCCTCGCCTGCGGTGCACCCGACCTGCGATCGGACGTGCCGCGTCGATGGCCGTCGGGCCTGTTCCGCTCTCCGCTCACCGTGTCGCCTCCTGTGTCTGCTGGACCGGCGTCGTCGGCAGGCCGGGCGGCGCGGGTTGCACCGCACCGTCCTGCGGTGCCCCGTCAGCCGCGGCCTGGTCAGCCGGCATGTCCGGCTGCGGCTGCGCCGCCACGAAGGGTGACGGCACGGGCACCTGGCGTGCACCCCGCAGGTAACTGGTCTCACTGCCCGTGACCGGTTTCGGGTCACCGAGGATGGCGCCGTCGCTCAGACGGATGAATGCCGGGTACGGGTTCGGGACCATGCCGAGATCCGAGGCACGCAGCGCCAGTGCGGAGGTGCTGGAGCGCGCCTGCAGCTGGGTGGTCAGGGCGGCCGCGGTGTACTCCAACGCAGTGGCCTGTTTGCGCAGCGACGCCAGCTCCCTCGACTGGGCAGCCACGGACGTGCTCACGACCATGACGAGCCCAAGCCCCAGGACGACCAGGCCGGCGATGACGATGCCGAACCCGACCGGGGACAGCACCGCCCTCGGAGTCGTCAGCAGTCGCAGGCGGGATCTGACGTGCGGATCGCGTACCGGCAGGGCCTCGAGTGTCTGCGGTTGCGCGCTCATGCCGCCCTCCTGATTCTCTCCGCCACTCGCAGTCGCGCGGAGGCGGCCCTTGGGTTGTGCAGGACCTCACTCGGGTCCGGACGCTCGGCGCCCCTGGTGATGAGCCTGAGCTCCGGCATGAGGTGCTCCGGCACCACGGGTAGGTCTCGTGGAGCCCTGTCCGCTGCGCCTGCAGCGAAGGCCTGCTTCACCAGCCTGTCCTCGAGGGAGTGGTAGGAGAGCACCGCCACCCTGCCCCCGACGGCAAGCGCCGAGATGGCGGCGGGGACGACGCCCTCAAGCGCATGCAGTTCGTCGTTCACCTCGATGCGCAGTGCCTGGAAGGTGCGCTTGGCGGGGTGTCCCCCGGTGTGACGGGCGGCGGCGGGAATTGCCGTCGCGATGACCTCCACGAGTCGCCCCGAACGGGTGAACGGCGCCTCGGACCGCGCGGCGACGATGGCCCTCGCGATGCGGTCGGCGAACCGCTCCTCCCCGTAGGTCCTGATGATGCGGGCGAGCGCCGCCCGGTCGTAGGTGTTGCAGATGTCGGCTGCCGTGCGCCCGCCCGAGGAGTCCATGCGCATGTCGAGGGGGGCATCGACGGAGTAGGCGAACCCGCGTTCCCTCCGGTCGATCTGGAGGGACGACAGCCCGAGGTCGAGCAGGACGCCGTCCACCTCGCGGATGCCGAGGTCCGCCAGCACCTCGGGCAGTTCGTCGTATACGGCCTGCACGAGGGTGCAGCGCTCGATGAGCCCGCCGAGCCGCTGTCTGGCGACGGCGTGCGCATCCGGGTCCCGGTCGATGCCGATCAGCCGCACCTCCGGGAACGCCTCCAGCACGGCGATGGCGTGGCCGGCAAGCCCGAGGGTGCAGTCCACGTGGACGGCGCCGGGCACGGACAGCGACGGGCGCAGCAGTTCGACGATCCGGTCACGCATGACCGGATCGTGGACGTCGGCGTACCGCTCCTCCATGTCGACCCTTTCCAACCGAACCTGTGACGCTGGTTCCCTTCCGGCTGACCTGACATCGGGGAAGTGAAGTCAGGGCAGATGCACCGGCCGGGAGCCACCACCCAGGTGCGGAATCACTGCCCCGGTGGGGACCCGAACTCCACATCCAGCCCCGAGAAGCCCTCCTCCTGGCTCTCGGAATACCCCTCCCACACCTTCTGGTCCCAGATCTCGGCGCGGTCCATCGCACCGGTCACCACGACGTCGCGATCCAGGCCGGCGTAGGCGCGAAGGATCGGCGGGATCGTGATGCGGCCCTGCCTGTCCGGGACCTCGAAGCTCGCCCCCGCGGCCAGCATGCGCTGGTAGTCACGTGCCTGCTTCACGGTGGATGGGATCTGGTTCAGGCGAGCCATGAGTTCCTCGAACGTGGCCGTGGGGTAGACGGCCAATGCCCTGTCCTGGCTGCGGGTGACCACGAGTCCGTCCGGGAACTGGTCGCGGAACTTGGCGGGAAGGATCAGCCGACCCTTCTCGTCCAGTTTCGGGAAGTGCGTCCCCAGAAACACCGAAGGCACCCCCTCTCACCCCACAACGACCCCAGGTTCCTCCACTTCGCGCCACAATACCCCACTTTCCCCCACTGGAGCCACGTTTTCGACGTGTCGCGCCACCACCGCCGTCCCCCGCCGTCCCGTCGCGGGCCCGATCCCGCCCACCGCACCTGTGGCATGGCTCCGGGAGAGCCGCCTAGACTCGGCAGGGTGGCGCGATCGCACCACCGACGAGACCGAGCAGGGGGCATGCCTTGTCGACAACTTCCCTCCCGTCACTGGCCGAGGTGGCCACCGTGATGGCATCCGTCGGCGCGGAGATCGCCCGAGCCATCGAGGGCAAGCCGGAGCAGATCCGCACGGCGCTGCTGGTGCTGATGGCCGAGGGACACCTGCTGATCGAGGACGTCCCTGGCGTCGGCAAGACCGTCCTCGCGAAGGCGCTGGCCCGATCCATCAAGGGCGAGGTGCGGCGGATCCAGTTCACACCCGACCTGCTGCCGAGCGACGTCACGGGCGTGTCCGTCTTCAACCAGGCCACGCGCGAGTTCGAGTTCAAGCCCGGCGGCATCTTCGCCAACATCCTCGTCGGCGACGAGATCAACCGGGCCTCCCCCAAGACCCAGTCCGCCCTGCTGGAGGCGATGGCGGAGGGCCAGGTCTCCAGCGACGGCCGCACATATCACCTGCGCCGTCCATTCATGGTGGTGGCGACGCAGAACCCGATCGAGATGGAGGGCACCTACCCCCTCCCCGAGGCCCAGCGCGACCGGTTCATGGCTCGTATCGAGATGGGCTACCCCGCCCACGCCTCCGAGGTGGCGATGCTCACGGCCCAGGCCGCCGGCGATCGAATCTGGACCGTCAACCAGGTGACCGACGTCGAGTTCGTGAACGCGGCCATCCAGGCCATCAAGGACGTCTACGTCGCGCCCGGCATCAACGACTACATCGTCCGTCTGGTGGATGCCACGAGGACGTCGCCGGACCTCCGGCTCGGTGCCAGCCCCCGTGGATCGCTGCACCTGATGCGCGCCGCGCGCGTGGAGGCGGCCCTGTCCGGCCGCGACTACGTCATTCCCGAGGACATCCAGGGGCTGGCGCCGATGGTCCTGGCGCACCGGGTCCTGCCGACCAGGGACACGCTGGTGTCCCGGATCGACGCTGCAACCGTGATCGGCCGGATCGTCGCGTCCACTCCCCCACCGAGGCGCGGGTGAGACTGCCCGCGGCCCGGTGGCGGCTGACGGGCCGTGGCGTGACGATGCTGGTGGCCGGTGCCGTGGTCGCTGCCGCCGCCGCCAGGATCGGGGAACTCGACGTGCTCTGGATCGGCCTGTTCCTCGCCCTCCTCCCCCTGGGCGGGCTCGTCGTCATCGGCCCGTTCCGGCCGCGGCTGAGAGCCTCCAGGGGTCTCCAGCCGGCAGACGTACCGCTGGGTGCCAACAGCCGGGTGACGCTCGACATACGAAACACCGCCGACGGCTCGTTCACCGCGGCCCTGTTCCGCGACCAGGCGCCCTTCGTCGCCGCACCGGATGCGCAGTTCCTCGTGGCTCCGGGGTTCGGCAGGTGGCATCAGCTGATCACGTACGACCTGCCCGCGACCCAACGCGGGCACTGGCGGCTCGGACCACCGCTCGCCACGGTCAGCGATCCGCTCGGCCTGGCAACCCGCAGCTGGCCGGTCGCGGTGGACGAACCGGTGCTCCGGATCACCCCGCGGGTCTGGGAACTGCCCCAGCCTGGCGATGCCGCCGGCCCGGGCAGCGTCGGCGAACCGACCCCGAGCAGGGTCGGGCTGGCCGGTCAGGACGACGTCCTCGTGCGCGAGCACCGCCACGGCGACGACCTGAGGCGGGTCCACTGGCGGTTGAGCGCGAAGGTCGGCGAACTCATGGTCCGGCTCGAGGAGCACCCGAGCGACCCCGCCGTGACCCTGCTGGTTGACAACCGCGCATCGGCCCACTTCGGGGCAGGCGCGGACAGCACGCTCGAGTGGGTGATCTCGTTCGCCGCCTCGGTCGCCGCGCGGCTGCTGTCGGGCAGATACCAGGTCACCATCGCCTCGGCGGAACGTGAGCTCATGGGCCCGGGCGATGGGGAGGCCGCGCCGGGCGAGCAGCGGATGCTCGACGTCCTCACCGACCTCGTGCCCTGCGACGGCGAGGTCCTGTCATCGGACCTGGCGGGCGGCCACGGCGACAACCGCCAGCAGATCCTTGCCGTGACGGGCCTGCTCCGGGCACGGGACGCGGCCATCCTTGCCCACCTCGGCTCCCGGATGGAACTCTGCACCGCCCTGGTCCCCGAGCCGCAGGCCTTCGGGGCCGATGCGCCGTCGATCGCGGAGCACGAGGCCGCCTGCAGGGCCCTGCTGGATGACGGCTGGACGGTGGGCCACTACCGTCCCGGGACCTCCGTCACCGACGCCTGGCGCGCGCTCCTGGGCCGCGGGGACCGCCGATGAGGTACACGCGCGGGCTCCTGACGCCAGTGGTGGATGCGGTGGCGGTGCTTCTTGCCACGTGGACCCTCGGCCCGGTCATCAGCGGCTCGGACCACCTCCAGGGGACGTTCCTGGTCGTGGGTGCGAGTGCGGTGGTGGGCGTCCTCGGTGCCCTGATGCGGCTGCCCGCCATGGTCACGGTGCTGGCGCAGGTAGCCGCCATGACCGGCATGCTGTGGTGGCGCGCCGTCGCCCTCTTCCCCCTGCTGCCGGGCGCCACGCCGCAGACGGACCCCGTGGGACAGGTGATGGCCCTCGTCAATGCCGGGGTGGAGTCGGTGCGGCTGGGGACGCTACCCCTTGCCCCCGATCCCGGACTCGCCTGGCTGGTGCCAGCCGCATCGGCCCTGATAGCGCTGGTCGTCGAGCTGCTGGTGGTCGGACTCGAGCAACCCGCATGGGCGCTTGCGCCACTGGGTCTGCCGTACCTGGTCGGTGCGCTTGCCGTCCCGGCCGACCTCACCTGGCTCCAGTTCGGGGCGGTGGCCGCCGGTTACCTGGCGATCCTGCTGACCAGCACCACCATGGGAGGGGCCCGGGCCCCCTCTGCGCAGACCCGCGCCTTCACCCGTGCACGGGTGCTCACTGCAACCGGCATGACGGGCGCCGTGATGGCCGTCGCGCTCGTCGTGGCGTCGATGGTGCCCATGGGCCAGAAGCTTCCCTGGCTCGAGACAGGCTCGAACGCCCCCATCGAACTCGCGGACCCGACCATCACCCTCAACGAGAATCTGGTCCGTCCGGCCGCGCAGCCGGTCCTGTATTACGAGACCAGCGACGGCCTCCCGGTCTACCTGCGCACCGTCGCCCTCACCCACCTGTCCACCTCCGGTGCACAGCTGGTGCCGATGCGGCTGGAGTCGTTCGGATTGTCGTCGGCCTACGACGCCCCGGGCGACCACGTAGAGACAACGGTCCGGATGGACTTCGGATCGGAATACCTGCCGGTACCGTTCGCGGCCAAGGACTTCCGGGCCGACGGCACCTGGGCGTTCGATCCGGTGACGCTGGCGATCGTGTCCACGGGCAGGGACAGGCTCGATCAGACGCGAGGGCTCACATACACCGTCACGTCGGTGGTCCCTCGCCCGTCCGCGGACCAGCTCGCCTCCGCGAAGGCCGGGCGGGACCCGGGTGGTGACGAGACGCTCAGGGTGCCGGACGGACTCGATGCGGGCGTGGCCGACCTCGTCGCCTCCATCACATCCCCGGATGCCTCCGCAGGAACGAATGCGCTCGCCATCCAGAACTTCCTCCGCTCCGATGCATTCACCTACACCCTCGAGGCACCGCGCACCGCCGGCATGGACGTCATCAGCAGCTTCCTGCTGCAGGACCGGTCGGGCTACTGCATCCACTTCGCCGCAGCCATGGTGACGATGGCACGGATGATCGGCATCCCCGCCCGCATGGCGGTCGGGTTCACGCCGGGCACCCCGCAGGGATCGGGCTTCGCCGTCACCACCCACGACATGCACACCTGGCCCGAGCTCTACCTCGACGGGCTCGGCTGGGTGCCGTTCGAGCCGACGCCCTCCGTCGCCGATGCCCCCGGATCAAGTTCACCCGAGGGCACGCCGTCGCCGGAGCCGACCCCGACGAAGAACACGCCGACGGCGTCGGCCTCCCCGACGACCGAACCGCAGGCCCCCTCCCCCAGCCCCAGCGCCGGCACGAAGCCCGAGGACGGCGCAGGGTCGGGTTCGTCCGGCGCGCCGTGGGCCTGGGTCCTGCTGGTCGCGGCGCTCTTCGCACCCGGAGCCCTCAGGTGGGTTCAGGGCCTCTGGCGGCTGCGCCCCGGGCGGGGCCCGGCCGCGGATTCGGCCGCTGCCTGGCGGGAGGTGCGCGCCACGTTCACGGATATCGGCCTGGCCTGGGACGACCGAACCCCGACCCGGGCCCTGACCACGCTTGCACCCGAGATTCCGGCCGCCTCACAAGCACTGCTGCGCGAAGTGGCCGGGACCGTGGAGCGGGCCAACTACGCCCGCGAGGGAGCCGACGTGGGACCGCTTGCGGCGCAGGTCCGGACGCTGAGACGCGAACTGTTGCGAGCCCAGACATGGCCACGACGCCTGCGCGCGGTCGTGCTGCCTGCCTCGCTGCTGCCCCGCCGCGAGCCCTGACTGTCCACGGCTCCGACCGCCCGACTGCAAACCCCGGTCCGCACCTTTTCCGCCGCTTGCGGGGCAACTAGACTGGATCAACCACGCCGATGAAGGAGTTCGGGTATGGCTTTGTCAGAGCAGGAGCGCAAGCTGCTGGAGCAGCTCGAGGCGTCCCTGATGGCCGAGGACCCGAAGCTGGCCGAAACCCTCAGGGGAACCAAGGACATCCGCATCCACCGCAGACGGGCGGCCGTCGCCGGCCTCGGTTTCGTGCTGGGCATGGTCGTCCTGGTGGCGGGCGTGCAGATCCATCCGGCGGTCAGCATCGCAGGATTCGTGCTTATGCTTGCGTCCGCCATCGTCGGGATCAGTTCCTGGCAGCGCGTCGCCGGTGACGGGAACGGCGATCCGGCCCGTCCCCACGGACCCGCGAAGCCGAAGGCACCCGCCCAGGACTTCATGGAGCGGCTGGAGGAGCGTTGGCGTCACCGCCAGGACGGCGACGACCACTGACCCCGATCGGTTTCACGACGCACGACGCGTGAGCCGGGCCCGCCGAACTGCGTTGGGCCCGAACCGCAGTACCGCCCTGTCCACCGCAGCCTCCGCCTGCCCCCAGCCACGCTCGGGTTCGTCGAGGGCGGGCTGCAGGTAGGTCTCCTGCTTGGGCACGAGCCTCTCCACCCGTACCCCGACCCTCCGGATGCGGGCGCGCTGCAGACCCAACCGCCGGAACAACCGCATGGCCTCCGCGAAGATGTCGCCGGTCAGGTCGGTCGGAGCGGGCAGCGTGCCGGTGCGGGTGATGGTGGTGAAGTCCGCGAACCGGATCGACAGCGTCACCACCCTGCCCACCATCTGCTGGGCCCGCATCCTGGCTGCCGTGCGCTCCGACATGCGCAGGATCTCGGTGGCCACGATCTCAGCGTCGTCGACATCGCGGGGGAACGTCTCCTGCGAGCCGACGCTGTGCTCGGCCGGTGCGCGGCAGATGACGGAGCGATCGTCGCGGCCCCAGGCCAGGTCGTACAGGAGCGCACCCTGGCCGTCGCCGAGTGCCCGCTGCAGCGTCTGCCTGGGTGTGTTGGCGACGTCGCGCACATGGGTAAGGCCGAGCCTGTGCAGTTTGGCGGCCGTGGCCTGACCCACCCCCCAGATGGCCTCGACCGGCAGCGGGTGCAGGAAGGAGACGACCTCGTCGGGCTCCACGACCCTGCAGCCGTCGGGCTTGGCGGCCTTGGAGGCGAGCTTGGCGATGAACTTGCTGGGCCCGATCCCGACCGAGCACGCCACCTGCTGCTCGTCGGCGACCTGGGCGCGCAGCCGCTCCGCGATCTCGCCGGGCGTCGAACCCAGCCTGCGCAGGGCCCCGGTCACGTCGATGAACGCCTCGTCGATGGATGCCATCTCCACCCGGTCGGACAGCGTGTCGAAGATCTCGGAGATGGCCTCGGAGACCAGGGTGTAGCGGTCGAAGTCGGGATGGACGACCGCCACACCAGGGCACATGCGCCGGGCGCGCGTCGACGGCATCCCGGACGTGATGCCGAATCCCCTGGCCGGGTAGTTGGCCGACAGCACCACGCCGCGGTCGGAGCCGCCGACGAACAAGGGCACCTCCCGCAGCTCCGGGCGGCGGGCCATCTCGACGGAGGCATAGAACGCGTCCATGTCCACGTGCATGACGATCGGCGCGCTCATCGCCCGGAACTCCCGGGGCTGGAGTGCCACAGCTTGCGCGGCGCCTCGGCGGCGCCGGTGCCCGCGGGTTTGACGTCCGCATAGGGCGACTGCCTGAACCCGCTGGCATGCACCAGCACGCGGCGCCTGCCCATGCCGCCTCCCCGGGTGTGGTCCTGCGGGTCCGGCGGCGGTTCCTCGTCGTCTGCCAGGGTCCTGGCCCGGGCGGCCCGGCGTTCGGCGTCGTCTCCCCACTCGTCCGGGATCCATTCGCCGACGATGCCGTAGCCGGGGGGCGTCTCCGCGAGGACCGCCTCGAGTGCGGCCAGCGCGGCCTCGGGGCCGCCCGTGGCCAGCGCGTCGGCCCACACCTGGTGGACGGCGCCGAGGTCCCACGCACCGGTGGCGCGCAGCGAGACGCCGCGGGGGCCGGTGCGGCGGACCACGCCGCGCACCAGCAGCATCCAGCCGGAGAACACCGTGGCCGCCCACGGGCCCTGGACGTCCTCGAAGAAGGTGGCGTCCACCGGGCCGGTGGAGTCGTCGAGGGTGCAGAAGATGACGCGCCTGCCGGACCTGACCGGCGGGGTCTGCGTGGCCACCTTGACGCCTGCCACGAGTATCTCGGCCCGGTTGCGCTGCTCCAGCAGGCGTCGGGAACTGACGGCCCCGATGGCGCGCAGGAACGGCAGGTAGCGCTCCATGATGTGGCTGCTGGCGTCCAGGCCGAGGATCTCCAGCTCGGCGCGCAGCCGCTCCTCGGCATCCATCTCGGGCAGGCCGGTCGCGACGACGTCGCACTCGTCCTCGGCGCCGAAGTCGAAGGCGCCCTGGACCGCCTGCACCGCCGCCGTGCCCTGCTGCCGCTGGGCACGGGCCAGCAGCGACGGATCGTCCGTGAGCAGCGCGACGGGCACCCTGCGCCTGGCGCGCTGCCTGGCGGCCTGCCGTTCATCGGCGCGGCCCTGCCGTTGGAGGTCGGCCACCGCCAGCAGCAGGTCGCGGCGGGTCACCCGCCCCCGGCCCTGCACCCCGGCGGCCTCGCCGATGCCGTAGCAGGAGTCGAAGGCGCCTGCCAGCACCAGGTTCTCGACGACGGGGACCGCCACCTGGGCGCGGGTCCAGAAATCGGTCAGCGAGGCGTACGGCTGCCCACCCACGATGCGTTCCACCTCCTGCTCGGCGATGCCCTTCACGTCGGCCAGCGCCAGCCGGATGCCCCAGCCCCCTCCCGTGGCCTCGGCGCGATAGGTGCCGTGGCTGCGGTTCACGTCGAGGCCGAGCACTGCGACGTCCATGCGGCGGGCCTCCTCCAGCAGCAGCCGCTTGGGATACATGCCCGGGTCGTGGGTGAGGATGCCGGCCAGGAAGTGGGCCGGGTAGTGCCGCTTCAGCCAGGCGGACTGGTAGGTGGGCAGCGCGAACGCCGCGGCGTGGGCCTTGCAGAACCCGAAGGAGGCGAACGAGACCAGGATGAACCACAGGTCCGCGATGGTGGCCTCGTCGTAGCCGCGGGCGGTTGCCCTCGGCCACAGCCATTCCCTGACCTGCTGCTGACCCTCCGGGTCACCGAGTGCGCGGCGCACCTCGTCGCCCTGGGCCAGGGTGCAGCCGGTGGCGATGCCGACCAGCCGGATGATCTGTTCGTGGAACACCACCACACCCCACGTCTCGGCCAGCGCCGGTGCGAAGCTGGGGTGCGGGTAGCTGGGCTCGCACCAGCCCTGCCTGGCCTCCAGGAACGGGGTGACCATGTCGGACTTGACCGGCCCGGGCCGGAACAAGGAGATGTCGATGATGATGTCCGCGAACGTCTCGGGCCCGAACTTGCCCACCAGTTCGCGCTGGCCGGGCGACTCGATCTGGAAGCAGCCGAGCGTCTGCCGGTTGGCGATCATCTCGTAGGTGGCCTCATCGTCGAAGGGCGCCAGAGAGTCGATGTCGGGCACCGGCCCGGCCTCGGGCGTGCGGGCGATCTCGGCCAGCGCGTGCGACATGGCCGACTGCATGCGGATGCCCAGGATGTCGAGCTTGAGCAGGCCGAGGTCCTCGACGTCGTCCTTGTCGAACTGGCTCATCGGGAACCCGCCCGCGCTGGCCTCCAGGGGGGTGCGCTGCGGGAGCGAGGAGTCGCTGAGCAGCACCCCGCACGGGTGCAGCGCGACGTGGCGGGGCAGCCCGTCGAGGGATTCGACGAGCTCGAACAGCCCCTCCAGCCTGGGCTGGTCCAGGCCCGCGGCGCGCAGCTCGGGCAGGTCGCGGAGCGCGGCGCGGGCGTCGCGGGCCCGGATGTGCGGGAAGGCCTTGGCCATGGCGTCGATCTCGGCGGGTGGCAACCCGAGGGCTGCGCCGACGTCGCGGACTGCATGCCTGACCCGGTAGGTCTCCAGCATGGCGACGCAGGCGACGCGGCCGCCGCCGAAGCGGGCCAGGACGTGCTCGTAGATCTCGGTGCGTCGGTGGGACTCGACGTCGAGGTCGATGTCGGGCAGCGCGACCCGCAGCGGGGACAGGAACCGCTCCATGAGGAGGCCGTGCTCCATCGGGTCGACCCCGGAGATGCCGAGGGCGTGGTTG